>DATCMP010000662.1:0-9587 GCA_036563365.1 Thermomicrobiales bacterium | reverse complement strand
CATCGTCGTACGATCATACCCCTGCGTGACAAAAAGGCCGATCGCCGCGACGAGGATTTCCTCGCGTCGATCGGCCTTGAACATATCGGAGCGTTTCGGACTCATACTCCCTCATAAATAACGGTCATCCGTTATTTATAGAATAGCAGACCTCGTCGTCAAGTCAAGGGGGAACGACCTTCCATAGCAAGCGCGAGACGACGATCGTTGGCGACTCGCTACAAGTATCCGCGCCATCAACGTTTCGCGGGCAGGGCGGGGATGGTCGGCACAGGGGGGACGGTCGGTATGGCCGGGGCGGCGGAGGCGAGATCGACCGCCGGGTGCAAGCTGATATTGCCCCCATTGACGCGCAATGTGATCAGGCTCTGCGCCTGCGGATCCCGGTAGAGAAACCCGTTGATGGAGGACGACCCATTCCGGCTGCGGGTAGTGGTGATCCCTTCACCCCAGCCGACAATGTCGAGGTTCCCTGCCTCGGCACTGGCGTTGAGGCGGGCCTCGGTCCGTAGCGGCAGACGGAGGTTCGCATTGCCGCCGCTCACATCGACATTCAGCGAGGCACCGGCTTGCAGTTGCCCGTCGAGATCGATATTACCGCCTTTCAGCACAATAGCCGATCGATCACCGAGCGCCACATCGAGCAGATCGAGGTTCCCACCCGAAAGATCGACCGTCACGCGACCGTTAATCCCCCGAATGCTCGCGGTCCCCGCCTGTAAGCGCAGATCGATCGCCGAACCGAGCGGCGCATAGACCGTGACCCGCGTGCTACGCTCGAACACAAAACTGCCTTCGCCATCGGGCTGCGTGTTGATATAGATGTCATCGCCGCGAGCTTCCAGGCCCAGCGTCGCGTGATCGAGATCGCGCTGGGCCTGGAAGCGCGAGAAGTTCCGCACCTCCGTCACCGCCTCGACCGTGACGGTGTTCGCCTTGGCCGCATCGCCGGTAGCAATCGGCACGACGCTGATCCTGCTCGCCGCGCTATCGATATGCACCGTCGGATGATCGGTCGTGATCGGAATAACGTACGGTACCGTCTTGCTCACGGTGTTGCTGATGCTGAATAACCCGCCGAAAACGGCGGCAGCGATCAGACCGAGCGCGAAGAACATCAGCAAGCGACCGGTGAACGGCACATACCAGGCGACCGGCGTGGGGCTGACGCTCATCGTCCGACCGCGCCCACCCTGGCGCTCGTTGTATCGCTCGGCGTCATCATCCTCGGCAGCCGAGAACGGCGGCATCCAATCAGTCACCTGATCGCCCGCCCCTGCCCCTGCCCTGCGTTCGTCGCCCAAGCCCATCAGCTTACCCACCCCTTCCGCTCAGCCATCTTCAGCCATGCACTGTGGCGAGCCACAGACTATCCCATAGACTGAGTATGCCCTGGTAGTGTAGGGGAAGTTTCACGAATGTGTGGCAGAAGTGTGTAGGCGCAGAGAATGGCGGAGGGACGATGACCGATACGAGGCCACGGGGTGCAAGATGCCCGCCCGCCGGGATCTGGCGGGCGGGCAAGTCGGCCGTGACTCAGCTTCCAGGCACGAAGAAAATGGCGAAGCTCGTGGAGACGACCAGTTTCCCGTTGCCATCAAACGCGCCGACGAGGTAGCCGCCCGGCGGGGTGCGGGATGAGTCGAAGTCCAGCACGAGCACCCCATTGCTATCGGTCCGGAAAACCCCATCCTCGACTCGCTCCGAGCGCGCACTATCGGTAGCGATCAAGACCGAATATTCGGTATTCGGGCGCAACCCGACGAAGATGAATACGAAGGTGCTACCGACCGCCCCTTCCAGGGGCAGCGCGGCGATCTGCGGCGAGGTGGCCCCGGCCCCGTAGTTCGGCACCGTGGCGGTCGGCAGCGCGCGAACATCGCCACCGAGCACCTTCAACGTCTCGCTACCGAGCAGGCCGAGCAGCACCTGATAACGACCGCTGTTTTCCGGGTGGTATTCGAAGCGGTTGCGCTCGAAGTACTGCACAACATACGGCTGCCCGTTCGTCGGGCTGACCTCGATGAACTCCTCGGTCAGGGGCAACCCAAAGACCGGCAATCCGCCGTAGCGATTCCAGTAATCGCTGAAGACGCCGCGCAAGGTGTGGTTGGTCTCCCGGAAAAGGGTGCAATTCTGCGTGCAGGGGATCGGTGGTGTGGCCGTCTGCGGTGCGCCATCGATCAACCCGGCACCGAGGCGGGTCAGCAAGACCTGATACTGCGCCGCGTTCTCGGGATGCCATTCCAGGATCGCCCGCTCGTAGAACTGGCGAATCAGGCCATCCGGGTAACGCCGCGCCTCATCGATCGGATAACCGAGGATTTGCACCCCGCCATTCGTCCGCCAGAAATCGAGGAAAGCATTCTCCGCGCAGAAACCGCTCTCCTTGAAGCAAGTCCGCCCGCTCGCCACCTCTGCGCCACTCGGCACGGTTACCTTCGCGGGGGCGATCGGCGCTGCCGACACACCGGCTACCGGCGACACCGTGAGGATCACCGTCAGGGCCAAGCCGATCGCCACGAGTACCTTACTCAATCGCTGCAAGCTCGTCACCGAAAACCTCCCATACATAACGCCAGAAACAGCCGAAACACCAGAGGGCAACACCGACATCCCCAAAGGCCGCGCCGAGAGCGAAACCCGCGCCCAAATGCTTCACATCACACTATGGCATAGTACGGTGGAGCACGCGGATCTGTTTCCAACAGGGACGCGACAACGACCCCATGCTATGATCCCTCCCATTGGACGAGCGGGTGTGCGGCCGGAGCAGGAGGGGCAGATGCTCGAAGTCACCGTCGAGGGGAATACGATCCAGATCGGAAAGCATTGCACTATCCGGCTCGAACGGACATTGCGGCTGCCAGACGACGGCAAGACCTATCCCCTGCCGCCGAGCCTGGGGCATTTCCCGATTGCCCGGATTGCCGACTACGCCGACCGGGTGCCGGAGGAATGGCGTGAGCGTGGTGGCGTCTTCATCCCGATGTATCAGAGCGAAGCGCTTTGGCTCAACTTCCTCGGCCACGACTGGCACCCGATCGCGATGAAAGTCGGCATCGGGCGGGTCAACGCGCTCACCGGCGCACCCTGGGACCACAAGCTCCGCGCGCGGCCCCAGGATTACCTCGTCTGCCCGACCCAGCCCTGGCTCGATGGGATTAATACCGGCGACGGGACGATCCGACAGTTCGTAGCGATGCCACTCGGCATGGGCTATACGGTCGAGGGCCAGGTCACCGGCGAGGAGCGCCTCGGCGGGATACAACTCGTCGTCTTCGACGCGAAGAAAGGTCGCTTCCCGGAGGAGAACCCCACGCCACCGGGGCTCACGCGACGATCACTGGTCGAAGGTGCGGGTGCGTTCCAGCCGCTGGCGGCCCCGGCGGGCACGTCGATGGGCATAGCGGCCGGCGGCAAGATGAAGCAGTCGATCTACCCCGACCCGCATGGTGTCACCACCTGGGACGAGCGGAATCGCGGCGAGATCGCTATCCACATCGTTAACAGCGAGCAATACCGGGCGATCACCGGCATCGCCGCGCCGCCGACGCCGGTCGATGCGAGCGCCTACACCGCCCACGGCTACCCCTGGTACGCCCTCTACGATGAGGCCAAGGGTGACATCGCGCCGTCCGAGGCGCTTCAAAAGGTACGCTCAGTCAACGATCTCGATCGCGAGAAGGGCCTGCCACAGCGCAAGGAAGAGGCGTCGTTCGAGGTGTTGGAGGAGCAAATCCGGCAGATCGGGCGCGACCGCGAGAGGCAGCTGCCGGACAAGCCGTAGCGCCAAATCTCTCGCGCAACGTACCTACCTCGACACTCCGGCTCGATGAGCGGCGTGAGCAGCTAACGGAAGAGCGGAACGATGGATTTCACCCTCACACCGGCACAAATAGCGCTCCGCACGAATGTGCGCGAACTCTGTGCGCGCTTTCCCGATGAATACTGGCGCGGCATCGATCAGCAACGACAGTACCCCGAAGCGTTCGTGCGGACGCTGACCGAGGCGGGTTACCTCTCGGCCCTCATTCCGCAGGAATATGGTGGACTGGGCCTGGGCGTCACCGAGGCGAGCCTGATCCTAGAAGCGATCAACCGTTCCGGCGGTAGCTCCTCGGCCTGCCACGCGCAGATGTACATCATGGGTGCGCTCGTGCGGCATGGCAGCGCGGCACAGCGCCAGCGGTGGTTGCCGCAGATCGCGGCGGGCAGGCTGCGCTTACAAGCATTCTCCGTCACCGAAGCGGCGGCGGGCTCGGACACGACGCAGATCGACACCGTCGCCACCCGCGACGGCGAAGGGTGGGTCGTACGCGGCCAGAAGAACTGGACGAGCCGCGTCGAGCAATCGGACCTCCTCCTGCTCTTGGCACGCACGACGCCGAAAGCCGAGTTGACCGATCGCACGCGCGGCCTGAGCCTCTTTCTGGTCGATCTGCGCGAGGCGCGAAACGCCGGCACCCTGCGAGCGACACGCACCCAGACAATGTTCAACTACGAGACGTATCAAGTCGAATACGACGGCCTGCACCTCCCCGCCGACAGCTTGATCGGCGAGGAAGGGCGCGGCTTTCGTTATGTGATCGACGGCTGGAATGCCGAGCGGATCCTGCTCGCCGCCGAATGTATCGGCGATGGGCAGTGGTTCATCGAGCGCGCGGCACGCTACGCGACTGATCGGATCGTCTTCGGCCGCCCGATCGGGCAGAACCAGGGGGTACAGTTCCCCCTGGCCCGCGCGCACGCCCAGATCGTCGCCGCCGATCTCCTCCGCTTCAAGGCTGCCTGGCTCTTCGACAGCGGCCAATCGTGCGGAGCCGAGGCGAATATGGCGAAACTGTTGGCGTCGGAGGCGAGTTGGGCCGCCGCCAACGCCTGCCTCGACACGCACGGCGGCAACGGCTTCCTCGAAAGCTACGACGTCGAACGGAAATTCCGTGAGACACGACTCTTCCAGGTCGCGCCGATCAACAACAATCTGGTCCTGGCCTACGTGGCAAACCATGTCCTTGGCTTACCGAAATCGTACTGATCCTTGGGAGTTCCGCAGACGGGGTGATGTAGCGGGAGAGGATACCGGTTTCAACCACAGAGCGCATAGCGAGAAGAACGGGGGAAGAACCAGTAACGATAGACGATTGAGCGGTTAGCTGAAGATACCCTTTACAATGATGGTTTTCAATACAGTTGCATACACCCCTCTGGGCTTCTGCGCTCTTGCATTGAGGCGGCCGAACGCGGGGTGCGGCAAGCCCGCATCGGCGAATAGGCACGCGCCGATCGGATCGAGCAGCGCCGCCCCGATCGCGGGCAAGAGCGGACTAGCGCCGCGATGACCAATGAAGATGAGCGGTCGATCGATTGGCACGCCCGCAGGGGCAGGGCCGATGGTGTAAATGTAGCGCCCCCAGTAGGGTGGGATGACCGTGCCGTTATCGGCAAATGCTGGCAGTGCGACCGTAACGCTCTAACGCCGCAACTCCGCCGCGACCTGCTGCCAGGTGAACGTGCCACACGGCGGGTTGTGGGCCTGCACGCAGCGAGCGGGAATGTACTGTGCGGTGCCTACAGCCATCACGCCTGCTCAATCAATCGCGTCGAGCAGCATCAGGGGCGAAAACCGAAGCCGCGCCTGGTGTGGGCATCGTCGTGTTCCGTGCCGGTCGTCGCTGGCGTAATCAGTTCGGCGTTGTGTAACGTGGCGCGGAACGAGCCACCCAGAGCTTCGGCGAGCGCAGCGCAGCCATCGGCGTAGACGCGCCAGAGTTCGCGCGGCACCTGGCGCTCCAGTTGCTCGCCGAACCACGTCTGGTACGCCATGATTTCCGCCCGACGAGCTAGGTCATCCGTATCCTCCGCCGCATCGGGCGAGGGATACCCCGCGAGCGAATCGAGCATCGCGCGCGGCACGCCGAAGGTGTCCGCGAGGCGTTGGAGGGAGTGGACGGTCGGGACGACCTGCCCGCGTCGCCACCGCGACACCTGAGCATCACCAACACCAACCGCGCGGGCAAGTTCGGCCTGCGAAAGGCGGCGACTCTCCATCGAATTATTGAGCCAGCGGATGAACTGCGTTGGATCGTGGGATTCAGGCACGGGATCGGGCTCCATGATCACAAGAGACAGATGCCGTTTGTGGCAAAAAAACGCTACCGGGAACGTGGCGGGAGCGCGCCGACGCTCCGAGCAGTCGGGGAATGTCACGAAGGCGCGCAACAGACCCATTGGCTCGGTGACGGCTTATGACCGACCGACCGCGCTCCCGATGATTCGCCTTGCAACAGCCAGCATCACGTTGGCCCGGACGATGCTTACCCGCCCCCTTCAGGGGAAGGCCGCCGTCACGGCGGCGGGGAGGAGTCCTCCCCGCCTGGCAACCGGCTCGC
Source organism: Thermomicrobiales bacterium (assembly GCA_036563365.1). Taxonomy (GTDB): domain Bacteria; phylum Chloroflexota; class Chloroflexia; order Thermomicrobiales; family CADCWN01; genus CADCWN01. The sequence continues at coordinate 3,195 of DATCMP010000662.1, read as the reverse complement.
TATGCAAGGCAAGCACCGTCTAATAACGAACGATCGCCCCTGCACTCGAGGCGGCATCGCGCGTTGCCGCTTCGGCGCGTTGCCAGTTGAGCGCGCTGATGTCATCGCGCAAGCCGCTGAGCATGTAGCGGAGTTCGCTCGCCAGCGCACAGAACTGGAACCCTTCGGCGATCCGCTGGTTCACACCCTCCGCCCCGGAGGTGTGGATACCGGGCGCGACACCATACTTCTTACAGGTCTCACGAACGTGCTTGATCGCGGCGACCAACTCCGGCTTGTCACTCTCCAGGGGCACACCAAGGCCAAGGCCCATCGAAGCGGCCATGTCGTTCGGCCCGATGAAGCAAGCATCGACGCCCGGCGTGCTCAGGATCGCCTCGGCATTCTCGACACCCTTGGCGTGCTCGATCATCAGGACGAGCAGGATCTCTTCGTTGGCGTGCTCGTAATACTCGGCACCGTTCGTGTCGAAGCTCAGGTAGTGGCGACCACCACCAACGCCCCGGTCCCCATCGGGGTAATAGCGCGTGGCGCGAACGGCCTGCTCGGCCTCCTCGCGCGTCTGCACGTTCGGTACGACGATCCCCCAGGCACCGGCATCGAGGGATCGTTTGAAATACTCCGGGTTATTCCAGGGGATGCGGACCATCGGGGCGATCGGCGCGTGCGTCATCGCCATGAACATCTGCATCAACGTCTTCGGATCGACCGCGTTGTGCTCGGCATCGACGACCAGCCAGTCGAGCCCCAGCGTGCTGACATACTCGGCAGACTCGGGGGTCGGCAACGAGAGCCAGGTGCCGATCGACGGCTCGCCAGCCTTCAGACGTCGCTTAACATGATTCGCGCGCATTCGCGTTCCCTTCACTTCATACAAGGGTACCGTGGTCCATCGGACTGCATTGTACGGCATTTCTACTTCATGCGGGCTTGACATTAGCACATCTGCCAAAGTCTACGATGCCGCCAATCGATCAGCCTCCTCCAACCAGGTGCGGGTCGAGCCGAGGGCGAGATATGGCGCACGCTTAAGGGCGGCGGGGGTCGCCGCGCCGACGAGAAACATGGCGGTGCGTAGCTCATCGACGAAACCTTGGAGCCATTCTGCGGTCGCCTCCTCGCCGATCAGGGCACGTTCCAGCAAAGGGCGTGCGAGACCGACGAGATCGGCACCGAGCGCGAGCGCCTTGGCCGCATCGAGGCCGCTGCGGACACCACCGGTGGCGATGATCGGCAGCCCGGCACGGCGAGTCATCCGCACCGCTGCCGGCGTCGGAACACCCCAGTCGGCGAAGAGTTGCCCGAGCGCGGCCAGGCGCGTATCGCCCGCGTCGGTGGCCCGCCCGGCCTCGACCGCCGCGAAGCTCGTCCCGCCCGCGCCGCCAACTTCCAGCGCGGCCACCCCGACGGTGGCGAGTGCGGTCGCGGCGGTGGCGGTCATCCCGGCGCCGGTTTCCTTCGCGACGATCGGCACCCCGAGTTCGGCGGTCAGGGCGCGAATCGCCGCGAGGCCACCGCGCGCGTTGGTATCGCCCTCGGCCTGCACCGCCTCTTGCAAAAAGTTGAGGTGCAACGCCAACGCACCGGCGTCTATCGCCGCGATGGCTCGGCGCACATCGCCAAGCGCAAACGGAATTGCCGCCCCCTGGGTGAGGAGTTGTGGCAGGCCGACATTAGCGATCAGGAAGGCGGTCGGCGCGGCCTCGCGTGCCACCGCGTAGGTGGCGGTCAGGGCGGGATTGACGAGCATCGCGCGCTGGCTGCCGACCCCCATCGGGATGTCGAAACGCGCGGCCACCCGCGCCAGGATACGGTTCACCTCGATCGCGCGCGGGTGGCCGCCGGTCATCCCCGCGATCAGGATCGGCAGGCCGAAGCGCCGCCCGAGAAAGGTGGTCTGCAAATCGATCTCGGCCCGATCGATCTCCGGCAACGGGTTATGCAACAGCTTGATCTCGGCCCAGCGCGCGGATACCACCACCTCGGACTCGGCCCGCGCCGCCACCGTCAGATGCTCCGCCTTGCGACGTGAGGTCGCGTCATCCATCATTGCCCTCGCCTCCGCGCGATTGCGTCCCCCTGACACGACTCAGCATACCGTATCCCGATAGCCACCGGCACGCTACTTGCAGGACAGGGGACAAGAGTTGCAGAGGAGACGACGCAATGGCAGACGCGCAATTACTTAGAGGGATCCTCGTGCTCGCACTCGGTGCGGTGCTCGGAACCATCGTGTTGACGAGTTGCGGCACGGCGACGGCGACCAATCCCACCCCGACGACAGTGTCACTCCCCAAGGGCGGCACGAGCGGCACCGTGCCGCTCGCGCTCACCGCAGTCACGGGCGGCAGCGCCACGGCAGAGCGTGTGCAGCCGAAAACGCCCGCCATTCGGACCACGGAGCAGCCGGGGCGCGTCTTCCCCGGCGCGCTGCCGGGCGCAACGATGCCGCTCGCATCGCCGGGGACACCCGCGCCCATGTCGGCCACACCCGCGCGATCGGTTACGCCAACCCGCTGACCATATACGCTGAGTGATCAGCGACCCGCCGCTTCAAACGCGCACGTATTGGCCGACGCCGAGTTGTCGCACCATCCCCTTTAATTCGAGCATCATCAACAGACTGCCGAGGGCCGCGACCGGCAAGCCACTGCTCTGCGACAGGTCGTTGACGTGGGTCGGCCCATCGCCCAGCATGCGGAGGATGGCGCGCTCATCGTCGTTCTCCGGCAACGCGCGCCGCGTCTCGGCCTGGGCCTCCTGACGCACCAGATTCAGCTCTTCGAGGATATCCTCGGCGCAGGTCACCGGTCGCGCCCCCTCTTTCAGGAGATCGTTCGGTCCCGCGCTGTTCGGGCTGAGGATGCTGCCCGGTACGGCAAAGACATCCCGTCCCTGCTCGGCGGCGAAGTCGGTGGTGATCAGCGCCCCACTCCGCGACGGCGCTTCGGTCACGAGGACGCCGAGCGACATCCCGGAGATCAGGCGGTTGCGCGCCGGGAAATTCGGGGCATCGGGCGTGGTACCCAGGTGATATTCCGAGACCAGCGCCCCTTGCCCACCACCGGCGATCCGCGCCGCCAGCGCACGGTGTTCGGCGGGGTAGATCACGTCCACCCCGGAGCCCATGAAGGCGATGGTGCGCCCGCCCGCGCGGAGGGCAGCGTCATGGGCGCAGGCATCGACCCCCTTCGC
>DATCMP010000658.1:0-10344 GCA_036563365.1 Thermomicrobiales bacterium | reverse complement strand
GATCCCGCGACCGACGACGCGCCTCCTGGCGCTGCTGGAACTGTTACAGGCACGCGACTGGGTCTCCGGGGCGGAGTTGGCGCGCCGGTTGGAGATCAACGGCCGGAGTGTCCGCCGTTACATCACCATGCTCGAAGAGATCGGGATCCCGATCGAGACGGCGCGAGGGCGCGCGGGCGGTTACCGTCTCCGACCCGGCTACAAACTGCCGCCGCTCCTCTTCACCGATGAGGAGGCGGTAGTGCTGGCGCTGGCGCTCCGTGGCCTGCCGCACCTCGGCCTGCGCTTCGATCCCGCCGCCCTGCTCGGCCTGGAGGCGAAACTGGCGCGCGTGCTGCCCGTCGCGCTGGGCGAGCGAGTGCGCGCCCTGGAGACGGGGATCGCGTTCGATCGCGCGGCGACCCTTGCCGACACCGCCGGGGCACTGGTGGCGACCCTGGGCGAGGCGGCGGGGCGCGCGCAACAGGTACGCCTCGGTTATCGCGCCGAGAGCGGCAGCGAGACCGCGCGTGTCGTCGATCCCTACGGCGTGGTGCAGTGGAGTTTCGCCTGGTATCTAGTCGGCTATTGCCACCTGCGCGAGGGATTGCGACTCTTCCGCGTCGATCGGATCACCGCCGCCGAGCCGCTGGAGGCGATCTTCAGCCCGCCGATGTCGTTCGACGCGCACGCCTACGTCGTCGCACAGATGGCGACATATCCCGCGAGATGGACCGTGGCGATCAGGCTGGGCCTGCCGTTAGCAGTAGCGCGACGGCGGATACCGCCCGCCTATGGCCTCCTTACAGCGACCGATGACGGCACCATCTTTCGCGGCAGCTTCGATGATCTCGAACGGATCGCGCGTTGGCTGCCGACGCTCGGCTGTCCGCTCGTGGTGCACGAGCCGCCCGAGTTGCGGATCGAACTCGGGCGGCTCGCGGCGGAGATCGCGGCGATGGCGGGGGCGAGGGATCTGGCTGGTTCTGAGCGCGCAGTGGCAAGGGGGGATGATACACATGGCAGGGAGTAGGGGCACTGCGCGTACACCCTCTCCGCGCCATCACCCACCAGGCGTTGGTGGATACGCTGCATCGCACCCATCAATACACGTCGGTGGTAGGAAAGGGGGGGGCGTGTGCACGACGCCCCTCCCCTTTTCCTACCACCGGGGTCATCGGCGTGATCCGGCAAGCGTACCCACGGCTGCGTTGTCTCGACTTAACGGCGACGACTATGGCTACTGATCGATCACCGAGCCATCTTCGTGCAGGCGGGTGACGACCTGACGCGGCTTGTAGGGGAAGCGCGCGGCGGCGTCGGGCGTCAGTTCGATCCCGATACCGGGCGCGTCGGGGATGAGCAGATAGCCGCCCTCGCGCTTGAGGACACTCTTGACCATCTCGCTCTTCGGCGGCACGTTCTCGCCGAGCGGGTATTCTTGCAGCGCGAAGTTGGGGATACAGGCGGCGAGTTGCAGGCAGGCCGCCGTGCTGACCGGGCCGAGCGGGTTATGCGGCACGACCCCGACATGCTGCGCCTCGGCCAGCGCGGCGATCTTCTTCGCGCCGGTGATCCCGCCGCACATGCAGACATCGGGGCGGACGTATTGCACCGCGCCGCGCGCCAGCAACATCGCGAACTCGTAGATCGTGTGCAGCCGCTCGCCGGTGGCGATCGGCACGGTGATCTGCTGCGCGATCAGGCCCATCGCGTCGAAATTATCCGGTAGGGTCGGATCCTCATAGAAGAAGGGGTGATACGGCGCGATCCCCTGCGCCAGAACGACCGCCTCGGCGGGGGTGAGTTGGCGATGGATCTCGATGCAGAGATCGACCGCGTCGCCGACCGCCTCGCGGTACTGGCGCACCGTCTCGATCGCGTCGCCGATCTTGCTGGCGTGGGTCTTGAAGTACGGCTGGTCGCGCGGGTCGTCGGTGAACGGGGTGAGGTGGCCGACGGCGGTGAAGCCCTGCGCCTTGGCGTCGATGCAGCCCTGCACCAACTCTTCGCGCGTGCCGCCGAAGACGTGGTAATAGACGCGCGCCTTATCGCGCGTCGGCCCGCCGAGCAGCTTGTAGACCGGTACGCCGTAATGTTTGCCCGCGATGTCCCAGAGGGCGATGTCGATCGCCGAGAGCGCGCCCATGATCGCCGCGCCGCGGAAGTGGGTCCAGCGGTAGAGGTATTGCCAGTGGTGCTCGATCTTCAGCGGGTCTTGCCCGATCAGGTAGCGCTTAAAGGTTTCCACCACCTCGGCGGATGCCTCCAAGAACCCCCACGTCCCCGACTCGCCGAGCCCGGTGATCCCCGCGTCGGTATGGACCTGCACGAACAGGTACCGGTCCACCGGAATCGTCTCGATCGCCGTGATTTTCATCGCAACCTCCATAGTATTGAACGCAGAGACGCAGAGGGTAATGAGTGTCGCAGATAAGGACCGAGAGATGGTTGTCCTATGACGTCACCCGGTTGCCGTACCATCGACCCCTCTCCCTTCTTTTCGTTCTTTGCGCGCTCCCTCCCCTCTGCGTCTCTGCGTTGATTCATCCCGTCGTCGTTCAGTCCCCCTGGGTCACGGGCACCGGCGCGACGCGCGTTTCGCGGACGAGGAAGGCGAGGGTGAGCGCCGACGCCGCGCCGATCGCGCTGAGCAGGAGCGCGGTGGTGACGAGGCCGAACGCGCCCGCGACCGCCCCGACAACGATCGGCCCGCCCGATTGGCCGGTATCGCCGATCAGGCGCCAGAAGCCGAGGAATTCGCCGACCGCGCCCGGCGGCGCGAGGTCCGCGCCGAGGGTCATCATCGTACCGGAGCCGAGCCCATTGCCGAAGCCGATGATCGCCGCGCCGAGGAGGAGCGAGCGGAAGTCGAAGGACCAGGCGACGACCAACATCCCGATCGCCATGATCGCGAAGCAGGGGACGGCGGCGACTTTGCGTCCGAAGCGATCCATCATGAACCCGGCGGGGAAGAACATCGCCACGTCGAGCAGCGCGGAGAAGGAGATGATCGAGCCGGTGGTGGCCGAGTCGAGGCCGAGGGAGAGCCCGTATAGGGGGATGAGCAATTGCCGCCCCGCGCGGATCATCTGGGCGAAGATTTGGGCCACCCCGGCGGCGGAGAGGTCGCGCCAGTGGGTACGCAGCAGCTGCCCCACCAACGCCCAGCGCATCTTGTGGCCGCCGCCGACGGCCATGCGCTGCCCGGTTTCGGGGATGAAGTAGAAGGCGAGGAGCGCGGTGAGCCCGGCCAGGATCCCGGAGACGGTGAAGACGGTGCTGAGGCCGAACGCCGTGCCGATGATGCCGCCGAATGCCGGGGCGAGCAGGCTGCCGGCGCGATTGATCCCGCCGAAGATCGAGAGGGAACGCCCGCGCTGCGACGGCGTGATCACATCGGTGATGTAGGCGTGGCGGGAGAGGCCCCAGAGGGCGGTGCCGACCCCAGCGATCAGTCGCAGCAGGATCAGCACGGCGATACTCGGGAAAAAGCTGGCGGTGAAGGTGGAGATGGCGACCAGGCCCGCGCCAAGGAGCATCGCCGGACGCCGACCGACCCGTCCCAGGAGCGCCCCCGCCGGGACATCGGCGATCAACGTGCCGATCCCCGCCGCCGCGACGATGAAGCCGATCAGCGCGGCCGAGGCACCGAGCCCGTTGGCGTAATAGGGTAGGGTCGGCACCAGCAGCCCTTGCCCGAACGCGAGTAATGCTGTCGGCACGTAGACCGGCATCAGCATCGCCCCGCCCGTGCTGGCCGCTTTCCGCTTTTTCTGGCTCACGCACCCTCCCTTTGTCCGCTATCCCCGCCTCTAGCATACCAGAGTTACCAGGGGCGCGGGCGAATGGGATCTGACGCCGCTAATGGCCTGTCTGCGTTGCCCCAAAATCGCTGCCGGTCACGGTTTCGACGAGGCGTAGGTCTGGGAGCGCGAGGACCACGAACGAGGGCAGATCGAGGCTTTGCCAGAAAGCGAACGGCTCGATCGCGGCGTGTGCGCCGACGAATAGCGTGATCACCGTGCCGTGCGCGACGATGGCGAGATCGCCTGACGGCGTGGCCGCGAGGTGACGCCGTATGGCGGCGTCGAAGCGCGCTCTCGCGGCGTTGGCCGTCTCCTGCCCGAAGACCAATTTGTCCGGCTGGGCGAAGAGCTCGTGTACCGCTCGCTCGAAGCTCCCTTGCGCGGGGTAGAAATCGGCGGCGCTACGCTCGTGTTCGCGCAGTTCGTGATCGAGACGGAGCGGAGCTGGGAAGGCCAGCCCTGCGGCCAGTAACTCCGCCGTCTCGCGCGCCTTCGGCTCGTCGCTGGTCGCGATGGCGGCGATGTTGTAGCCAGTCAGCCGCCGCGCGAGTGCGGCGCACCGTATTCGCCCGGGTGTAGCAAGGACCCATTGTGCGGGCGGTAGCTCAAGGGCAACGACTGGCGCGGAGTGCTTGATGAGGATTAAGTGTCGCTCTGCCACGGCTCCCTCCTCAATTATTGCTCGTCGCCCAGTACGTCGTTGACGAGGGGCCGCAAAGTTTCGTAGATCGCGAGCGGTTGCGGGCTGGCGGGTGGGAGGCTGAGGCCGAGTCGGTTGTGCCAAACGGTCGGCAACCCCACGTCGGTCGCTCCCGGTACGTCGAACGGCGACCCGGCGACGAAGATGGCATCTGCGGGGGCGAGCTTTAACTCGTTGAGTGCCAACTGGTACGGGCGCGGGTCGGGCTTATAGAAGCCCGCGCGTTCTGCCGTGACGACCACGTTGAACGGTACGCCGACTCGCGCAATGGCGCGTGCGCCCAGCGCCTCCGAACAGTTCGTCACCGCCGCCAACGGGACGTGCTTGGCGAGCGCGCACAACACCCCGGTCGCTTCCGGCCAGGGCGCGAGTTCATCCCAGCATGCGATCAAGTTGGCGGCAAGGGTGATGGGTAAGTCGGCCTGCGCTGCGGCTTCGGCAACGAGGGTTTCGTAGGGGCGATAGCCATGCGTCGCGTAGGTATGGCGCAGATATGCCTGCCGCCAGCGCATCCCGACCTCGGCGCCCCCGGCGACCGCGTTCCAGAGGGTCCAGGAGTCGAGCAAGCCGCTGAGAAGATCGAAGACGACCGCCTTGTAGCGCATCATTGCTCCTTGTGCTGCCAGTTGTTTGACGGGTCGTTGGCGGTAAGCTGATTCGAGACTTCGATCAGATTGTGGTCGGGGTCGCGCAGATAGATCGACAGGATTGGCCCCTGTGCGCCATCGCGGCGGTTCGCTGGGACTTCGATCGGCGTGCCGAGTGTCGTGAGATGCTGTACCAACACCGCGAGCGGCTGCGCGGTGAGGAAGCAGAGATCGGCACCTTGCCGCGAAAGTTGCTCTCCACAACCGAGGCGACCCCCGCCGCCAGGTCGTTTTCCAGCGCCAGCCAGAGGATTGCGTCGCTCGCCGCGCCGAGTTCTTTCGAGCGCTCACGGTCGCCCGAGCCGAGCGTATCGAACAATTGCTCTTTGAAGGCGTCGCGGCTGAGCAATGGCAGTTGGAGGTCATGGTCCAGTCGCCGGGCGAGCATGGTCTTGCCGCTGGCCGGTGGACCGGTGATGATCAGGAGCGGTGTTGCAGGCATCTGCTTTTCCCTGTACCTATGTCTGTACAACGACGATCATTCCGGCGCACCGCAGCGTGCTGCGCGGAAATTGTGCCAGTGGTCGCCGACGCGATTGCCTACCTGAAGGCGATAATCGCCGTTCCAGACGCCCTCAGTATACCGATCCCTCGGGTATAATCCCGTCACGCGGCGGCGTTGGCCCGCGCGCGACGGGCCAACTGAGGAGGGGTAGCGTGGCGGACGGGATCGATCGCTTGCTCCATGCACTGATCGAGCGCGAGATTTTGCGCGTCGAGCAGAAGAATGTCCAGATGACCTCGGGACCGCGCGTGCCGGCCGAGACGGTGGATGCCAATCAACAGATCGAGATGGAGCGTGAGCGCCATCGCGCGTCCGAGCTCGGCCCGGCCTTCGCGCACGGGCTGCGCCGCGCCTATGCCGCGCAGCGTGCCGGTGATTCCCATCTGGCACTCGACGATCGCCGCGCCGATGACAACGCGGTCGCCGATGCGCTGGTGCAATTCCTGGTACGCCCGCAATACGCGACCTCGCATAGCGAGCAGACGGAAGCGAATCACTATCTCTATCATGTGACGGTCGATTGGCCGCGTCTGAAGCAGTTCGCCGAAGGAATCGGACTCGATCTCGATCATGAGCTCGCGCAGTCGTGAGCGAGGCGATGGGCGGTGCGGCGCCTGATAATCCGACGCTCGAAGATGTCGAGCGGCTCGCGCGTGCGGAGGTGGCCCTGGGGGTACGCTTTCGCGATCACGAGTTGCTGCGTCGCGCCCTGACCCACCGGTCCTATGTCAACGAGCTTGGCCGCGACCCGCGCGACTCCAACGAGCGCCTGGAGTTCCTGGGCGACGCGCTGCTCGGCTTCCTCGTCGCCGACTGGCTCTACAAGCGCTTCACCGATCTGCCGGAGGGGGAACTGACCGCGCGCCGAGTCGCCTTGATCCGCACCGATACGCTGGCGCGCTGGTCGCGTCAACTGGGCCTGGCCCCGCTCCTCTACCTCAGCAAAGGCGAGGTCGCCCCGGATGTTTTGAGCGATCGGATCCTCGCCAACTCGTTCGAGGCGCTGCTGGCCGCGATCCACCTCGACGCCGGGATCGACGCCGCGCGCGATTTCCTCGCCGGTCGCCTGGTCGAGGCCGAGGCGATCATCGCCCGTCTCTCGACCGAGAATTATAAGGGGCGTTTACAGGAACTGGTGCAGGATCCGGTGCAGCGCCCGCACGTCCTCAGCGGCGATCACGGGTTGCCGGTCGGTGCGGGGCGTTTCACGCCCTCCTACACGATCGTGGCGCGCGGCGCGCCCGCCACCGAGAGCGCCTTCACGGTCGAGGTGCGCGTCGTTGGCCGCACGCGCGGCGTCGGCGAGGGCTCGAACAAGCGACTCGCCGAACAGGCGGCGGCGCGCGATGCGCTGATCAACCTGGATGCGGAGGTCGATACGCGCAAGCCGGGCGGCGCAGAGCGTGAAGGCGTGTCGTAGGGGCGTGACGTCAGCGCGGCGCCACCACTCGCTCCACCGGCTTGGTGCATGATGCGGCAGATGGTCGGCGCGTGCGGGCCTTCTGCGCGGGCGGTGGCTGGCGGCTGAATCCCCTGCGCGGTCAGGGGATTCAGCCGCCAGCTCACGTCAGCATAGGCTGACGCCTCACCCCTGGATCTTCGCCCGGCGGCTAGACATCCCCAGGCGTGCCGCGTTACTATCAACCGTTCGTCTGCAACCGGGGCCGCGCCGGGCAGAGGATTTGCCGGTGGTGGTGTGGCGCTGCTCCCGAGCGCCGGGGACGAGCGCCGAAGACGACGTGTTGCCGCGTGCAGGAGGGGGCCGATGTCGCTCTACGACGAACTGACGATCTTTGGGGGGAACGCACACCCCGCGTTGACCACGGCGATCTGCGAGGATATCGGTATCCATCCGGGGCGCGCGGAAGTCTTCACCTTCAGCAACGAGAATATCTTCGTACGCCTGCTGGATAGCGTGCGCGGGAACGATGTCTACGTCGTCCAACCGTTCTCCCCGCCGCTCAGTCAATCGATCATGGAGCTGCTGATCATCATCGACGCCCTGAAGCGGGCCTCGGCGGGGCGGATCACCGCCGTCGTGCCGTATTACGCGTATGGGCGCACCGATAAGAAGGATCAGCCACGCGTGCCGATCACCGCGCGCCTGATCGCCGACCTGATCACGACCGCGGGGGCCGAGCGGCTGCTGACGGTCGATCTCCACGCCGGGCAGATCCAGGGCTTCTTCAACATCCCGGTCGACGAGCTGACCGCGATGTACCTGCTAGCGCGGCACTTCCAGGAGCAGCGAATCCCCGATCTGGTTGTCGTGTCGCCGGACCTCGGCAACACCAAGCGGGCGCGCAACTTCGCCGAATTCCTCGATGCGCCGCTGGCGATCATCGAGAAGCGGCGCGTCGGCCCCGAGGGGCGCAGCGAACCGCTGAATGTGATCGGCGATGTCAAAGGACGGCGCGTGCTGCTGGTCGATGACGAGATCGATACGGCGGGATCCGTCACCCAGGCCGCGCGGCTGGTTTTGGAGCGCGGCGCGATCGAGGTCTCCGTGGCGGCGACGCACGCGATCCTCTCCGGCCCGGCGATCACTCGTTTGCAGGAGAGCCCGATCACGCAGGTCGTCGTGACCGATACGGTGCCGCTGCCGCCCGAGAAGCGGATCGACAAGATCACCGTCTTGTCGATCGCCCCGATTCTCGGCCAGACGATCCAGCGGATCAATACCGGCACGAGCGTCAGCATGTCCCATCGCGAGATGGATCGCGTGTCGCTCACGTCATAACAAGCCTTGGCGCACATCATCCGCGCGAGTGCGGTGTACCGAGGAGTGGAAGAAGGGGGTCCCGAGGGTGTCCGAAGCGCGAACTGTCGATTCCCAGGCTCCGGCCTATAGCGCGGCCGATGTGGTGTATGTCGTTGGTCATCGCAATCCCGACACCGATAGTATCTGCTCGGCGATCGCCTACGCCGATCTCCTACGCCGCACCGGTACGCCGGGGGCTATGCCGGCGCGACTCGGCCCTGTGCTGGCCGAACCCGCGTTCGCGCTCGAACGCTGCGGCGCGGTCGCCCCGCTCCTGATCGAAGATGTGCGGCAGCGGGTCGCCGATGTGATGAACCACGACGTGCTGGCTGTCCATGAATCCCATACCCTCTTCGAGGCGGCCCGCCTGATGCGCGAAGGGCGCAAGGGCCTGCTGCCGGTCGTCGATGCGGCGAACCATCTCCTCGGGGTCATCACCGTGGACGATATCGCCGCGCGTTACCTCGATGACCTGATGGTCGTGGCGACGAGCCACGCACCGGTGTCGCTCGATCATTTCCTGCGCGTCCTCGGCGGCGAGTTGCTGGTCGGTGAGCCGGGTGGCCTGTTCACCGGGCGGGTCTGGATCAGCTCGTCGCGCGCCGAGACGCTGCATGCACGGCTCAGTCCCGGCGACCTGGTGATCGTCGGGGATCGCGAGGATGCACAACGCGCCGCGATCGAGGGTGGTGCGGCTTGCCTGATCGTGATCGGCGAAACCACGCCGAGTGCGGCGGTTCTGGCATCGGCGCGCGAGCGGGGGACGATCGTGATCACCTCGCCGCAAGATACCTATGCGACCGCGCGCCTGCTCAACCTGAGCCAGCCGGTGACGGAGGTGATGCGCCAGCCGCCTCGCACGGTCGATCCGGAAGACCTCGCCGCCGACACCGCCACCCACCTGCTGACCGCGCCGGGGCGGGCGCTGGCCGTGGTAGACGACGAGCGGCGCGTCCGGGGCACGATCTCGCGCTCCGACATCCTGCGCGGGCGACGGAAGCGGGTGATCCTGGTCGATCACAATCAGCGCGGACAGGCGGTGGAAGGGATCGAGGAGGCCGAACTGCTCGGGGTGATCGATCACCACAACCTCGGCGACCTGCACACCGCCGAGCCGATCCCCTTCATCCTCGAACCGGTCGGTTGCACCGCGACGATCATCCTTGAAGGCTACGAGCGGGCTGGCCTGACCCCTTCGCGCCAGATCGCGGGGCTGCTGCTCGCGGCGATCATCTCCGATACCTTGCTGCTGACCTCGCCGACGACGACCCCGCGCGATCGGGCGGCGATCGAGCGGCTTGCGCCGCTCGCCGCGCTCGATCCGACCGAGTTCGCGCGCGAGATGTTTAATGCGCGCAGCGATTTCAGCAAGACGACGCCGCGCGAGCTTATCCTCGGCAACCTGAAAGATTATGAGTTCAATGGCTCGACATTGGCGATCGGGCAGGCGGAGACGCTGACAACCGAATATTTCATCGAGCACAAGGCGACGTTCATCGCCGAGCTGGAGCGCCTGAAGGCTGATCGCGGTTACGATTACATCACCTTCCTGGTGACCGATATCCTCAACGGGCATAGCCTCGCACTCTACCCCGGCGCGGGCGAGCGGAGCCTCGTCGGTTCCGCCTTTTCGCTGCCGGATGCGTCGCTCAGCGACGATACCGCCGAACTCCCCGGCGTCGTCTCACGGAAGAAGCAGGTGATTCCCCCGCTGGCCCGGGCGCTCGACCGGCGTTAGCCCGCGGAGGCGATCCCTGTGCGCTCTGCCACGACAATGAACGAGCCAATAGCACGGCCCCATCGCATCCACTGCGATGGGGCCTCCATGGGGCGTTGGTTCGCGGGAGCGATTGTCGGCGGGCTTCCGGTTTATCGTCAGCGAGGCTGTGTCTCTGCCAGGATCCGCCGCCCGAACTGGCCGAGCAAGACCTGATAGCGCGGAT
>DATCMP010000654.1:0-9640 GCA_036563365.1 Thermomicrobiales bacterium | reverse complement strand
GTCCGCGGAGGCGGACTTCGTGGCCGCAGCCCCTAGCCGGGACTTCAGTCCCGGACCGCTCGTCGGCCACCTAGCGCCGGCTTGTCCCGAGCGTAGTCTCGGGGATTCATCCGGCGACCCACGCCCGCAGATCGCCACTCACCCTATCGCCCCTACCCCTCGACCTCCCACGTTCGGCCTTTCGCATCATGCACCGCGACTTCCAGCGGCGGCCCCAGGCGCTCGACGGTCACGCGCACGCGGTCACCACCCTGGATCGGGGAGAGCGCGAGGTGATGGACACCGGTCGCCACAACATCACCAGGTTCCAGCGCGATCACCTTGGTAATCTCGGCCAGCAGCTCCGGGATATGCCGCGCCATCGAACTGGTCGAGTAAGTCTGCCGCACCTTACCGTTCACCGCGAACTCGACCGCCAGATTGTTCGGCTCGGGGACTTCATCGGCGGTGACGAGGGCTGGACCGAGCGGCGCGAAGGTGTGCCAACTCTTGCCGAGAAAAAAGCCGCCCGGTAGTCCGCGCGCAGAGGCATCGATAAACGGTGTGTAGCCGAAGATGCAGCCCGTCGCCTCTTCCGGCTTGAGATGCGAGGCCCGCTTGCCGATCACCAGCGCTAACTCCGGCTCGAAGTGAAAGACGGTCGCCTCGGCGTCCGGCAGTTCGACGGTATCGCCGTTGCCGATGATCGAGTTCGGAGATTTCAGGAAGCCATTGAACGGCCCCGGCTCGGGATGCGCGGGCTCAAGATAATTCACCGCCGCACAGACTAATTGGCCGGGATGGGGCACGGATGGGCGCAACCGCACGTCGGCCAGTGGCACACCCGCGCCCTCGGCGGCAGCTTGTACCTGCGGTGCTAAGGTCGCCCAGTTGGCGATCAATGTCCGCAAGCGCGACTGCGGGCTAACGTTCGCCGTATCGACCAGATCGGTGATGTCGACCACCCGGTCGCCACCCTCCCCAGCCAGGGCACCCAAGCGGAAATCGTTAAAATGGACGAGTTTCATCGCTGCCGCCTCCCACCATTCGGTCACCCCGCCGCCCGCGCCAGTGCGCGGGCGGTCCCACCCATTGCGTCGCCGCATACTACCATGCCCGCCGCGTTATGATCGGGCGGCGTTCGCTTGGCCGGTGCTGGCTGAGGAGAGACAGCCGATAGCCTGTCACTCAGCCCAGCGCCCGCGCTTCTCGCGGTAGTCGCGCTCGCAGTCGGCGCAATAGACCTGGGCCTCCGCGAAGCACATCGTGCTGTTAAGCGTGATCGCCAACGGACGACCGCAGCCAGGGCAAATGAACTCGCTCGTCGGGGTAGCCGATTCGTCCGATCGGGATCCTTCCGACAGGAGCCGAATGCGTGGCGGCGCGTGTTGTGGCCGATCCATCCGCCCCACCCCCTTGCTGGTACAGCGTGACGATGCACGAGCCTAACGCCGGTCTATCACCGTGTCAATGCCACGGGATCGGCATTGCCACTCCGGGCCGAATCACGCCCCGCCCAGCCCTGCTATGATGTCGCTCCCGCAGGCAGGTTAGCCCCGCCCGCTCTGGGGTGCCAGCAGTGAGGCAGAGGAGGAAACAGCCGATGCACGAAGCGGAAACGTTGCTCATCGAGCGCGAAGAGCATGTCACCACCCTGACCCTTAATCGACCGCACGCCCGCAACGCCGTCGATATCGCGACCCTCGATGCGCTGGAGCGGGCGCTCGACGGCTTGCACGCCGCCCCGCCGCGCGCCGTCATCCTGCGCGCCACCGCACCCGGTTTCTGTAGCGGGATCGACCTCAAAGAGTCGCGCGAGGCGACGCCCGCGTTCGCGCTCTTCCGGGTCAGCACGATGCACCGCGTGCTGGGGAAGCTCCGTCGCCTCCCGGTGCCGGTCATCGCCGCGCTCGATGGCACCTGCGTCGGGCTCGGCTGCGAACTGGCGATCTCCGCCGACCTCCGACTGGCGACCGCCGCGACCCGCTTCTGCTACGCCGAGCCGCGCGTGGCCGTCCCCTCACCCGCCCACCACCTGGTCCGGCTGATCGGCCTCGCGCGGGCGCAGGAGATGTTGCTGACGGCGCGTTGGGTGGCGGCGGATGAGGCGGCGCAGAGCGGCCTGATCACGCGGATCGTCGCAGACGCCGACGGTGCCGCCCGCGAGGCCGCCGCCGCGATCGTCGCGCTCGCCCCGGCAGCGGTGGCGCGGACGAAGGAGAATATCTGGCTCAGCATCAAGGAGGGGGCCGAGGCATCGACCCTCCACCACAGCACCGGGATCGCCGCCGCCGCCGCGACCGCCGACCGCCGCGAGGCACTGGCCGCGTTCGCGGAGAAACGTACACCGCATTTCACCGGGGAGTGAGCGTCTTGCAGGGCAGTATCATCGCCGCCAGTGAGGAGGTATTGCGTTGACACCACCGCTGACCGGTATCCGCGTGCTCGATTTCAGCCGCCATCTCGCCGGGCCATTCGCGGCGATGACGCTCGGCGACTTCGGGGCTGATGTCGTCAAAGTGGAGACGCCCGGACGGGGCGACGACACCCGTGGCTACCCGCCCTACTGGGACGGGGTCAGTTGCTATTACCTCAGTGCCAACCGCAACAAGCGCAGCATCACGCTGAACCTGGGGACGACGGAGGGGCAGGCGATCGTGCGCCGGATGGCCGCCACCGCCGACATCGTGATCGAGAATTTCCGGCCCGGCACGATGGAACGTTGGGGCCTCGGCTATGAGGATCTGCGCCGCGAGAACGCGCGCCTGATCTACTGCGCGATCTCGGCGGTGGGGAGTGACGGCCCGGACCGCGACCGCGCGGGCGTCGATCTCCTGATGCAGGCGTACAGCGGCCTGATGAGCATCACCGGCGAGGGCGGTCGCGCCCCGGTGCGGGTCGGCACCTCGGTCGTCGATCTCACCGCCGGGGCCAACGCGGTGCAGGGGCTCCTCCTCGCCCTCTTCGTCCGCGAGCGGACCGGGCGCGGCCAGCGGGTCGAGTCGTCGCTGCTCGAAGGCCAAGTCTCCTGGCTGACCTACCACGCCGTCTCCCACTTCGCGTCCGGCGAAGTCCCCGGCCGCCTCGGCTCCGCGCACGCGAGTGTCGCGCCCTACGGTGCCTACCCCACGCGCGACGGTTTCCTGATCGTCGCCGTGGCGAGCGACGCCCTCTGGCAACGGTTCTGCCGCACGCTCGGTCGCGAGGAACTGATCGCCGACCCGCGCTTCGCCCGCAACCCCGAGCGCTGCGCCAATCGCGACGAGATGGACGCGCTGCTCGTCCCGGTGCTAGCAACGGAGACATCCGCCGCGTGGGCGCAACGGATGGACGCCGCCGGGGTGCCGTGCAGCCCGGTCAACACCCTCGACACCGTCCTCGGTCTGCCCCAGGTGGCCCACCGCGAGATGGTCGTGGAGGTGCCGCGCGATGACATCCCCGGCCTCAAACTCCCCGGCATCGCCATTAAGCTCGGCGACACCCCCGGCACGATCCGCCGCCCGCCCCCCAAACTCGGCGAACACACCGACGAGGTACTAGGCGAGGCCGGTCTTGCGGAGGGTGAGATTGCAGGGTTGCGGGAGCGGGGGGTGGTGTAGGGGATGAGGAGGGGGACGGCCCCACCCCACCCATCAACACCCCAAACCTACAAGGAGCCACTATGACCGCGCCATATCAGCACCTTGGCCCATTCAGCGATTGGGTCGCGGCGGCACAGGCCCGCCACGATCTCTACCCGGCGGCCATGGCGGGCGAGGACACCCGCCAGCAGGTCCGCGCCGTGCTGGGCTTCACCGGAGCGGACGAGCAGCCGCAGGGGGTGCGCGTCGAGGACCGGTGGGAACGCGATGGCGTGGCGGGCGAAGCGCTCTCCTGGTCGGTCGGCTACGGCCCACGCACCGGGGCGTGGCTGCTCAAGCCCGCCGGGGTCGCCGCGCCGCTCCCCGGTGTCATCGCCCTGCACGATCACGGCGGCTTCAAGTTCTGCGGCAAGGAGAAGGTCGCCGAGGGGCGCGATGAGCCGCCGCCCTTCCTGCGCGCCTTCCACGAGCGATATTACGGCGGGCGGGCGTATGCCAACGCTCTCGCCCGCGCAGGCTTCGCCGTGCTGATCCACGACACCTTTCTCTGGGGTAGTCGGCGTTTCCCCCTGGCGGCGATGTCGGAGCCGATCCGCGCGCTCGTGGCCGCATCGCGCTCCCTCTGGGCACCGACGGACGGGGTCACGCCGGAGGAGGTCGCGGAGTACAACGCGGCGGCGGGGCATCACGAGCACGTCATCGAGAAATACTGCACGCTGCTCGGCACGACCTTCGCCGGGGTGGTCGCCTACGAGGATCGGGTCGCGGCGAACTACCTGCGCTCGCGACCCGATGTCCAAACTGAAAAGATCGGCTGCGTGGGGCTCTCGGGCGGCGGCAATCGCGCGGCGCTCCTGAGCGCCAGCGGGCCACCGCTGGCCGCGACGATCATCGTCGGCCTGATGAGCACCTACGCGCACCTGCTCGATCACAATGTCGGCGGCCACACCTGGATGTTCTTCCCGCACGGCTGGGCACAGCACGGCGACTGGCCCGACCTCGCCGCCGCCGCGGCACCGGCGCCGCTGCTCGTCCAATACGATAACGACGACCAGCTTTTCACGCCGGAGGGGATGCGTACCGCCCACGAACGGCTCGCTGAACGCTACGGCGAAGCCGATGCCCCCGCGGCCTACACCGGCCAGTTTTACCCGGGGCCACACAAGTTCGACTGGGAGATGCAAGAAGCGGCGTTCGCGTGGCTGGCGGAGCAACTGGCAGGGTGAGGGCGCGGGCGGTTGAGGGGAGAACGCCGGTGGCGGCGGCCGTCCCTGCCGCCGCCAGCGATCGGATTTAAACCGGCGCATGACCACCGTGTGCGCCCCGGGCTGACCGAGTTACCGCGAGATCCGATAGTCGGTCAGCAGATACCCCCTCGGTGACATCGCGCTGCGGAGCGATTCGAGGCGCATCGACGGCAGTCCGTCCAGGAGCCGTCGCCCGCGGCCAGCGATCGCCGGTGCGACGACGAGCCGTACTTCATCGACGGCGTCCGCTGCGAGCAGCGCCTGGGCGACCGAGATGCTGGCGTGGACGCCAATGTCGCCGCCGGGCGAACCCTTGAGGCGCTGCACGAACTCGACCAGCCCGCCTTCGATCGCTGTCGCATTGTGCCACTGCCGCCCCAGCGGCGTGGACGTGGCGACGTACTTTGCGACGCCGTTGATGAACGTGGCGAACGGCTCGATCGCGCTGCCCGGCCAATAGGCAGCCCAGTCGTCATAGCTGCGACGGCCGAGAATGACCGCGTCCTGGGTGGCGATGACCGCGGCGAGGTTGGTTTCCATCGCCTCATCCCAATCGCTGAAGAACGCGTCTGGGGACTCGGCTACGCCGTCGAGGGATAACAGCTCGTACAGCACCACCTTACGCATAGCTACTCCTCCTGTTGAGCGGGACGCGCCCTACGCGGTCCGAAGGCCACCCCCGGCGCGGTCCCTGTCCGGCGCGTATTCTCTGGATTTACCCGCTCGCCACAACGCCCGCACGTCGAAGCTTCCCTGACCCCGTCGTAGGTCGCGTCACGGCTCAGTCCACGATCGCGCCGCAGGAGATATTGACGTCGGTGGCGGTCAGCGTGCGAGCGAGGTCCGAGGCGACGAAGGCGGCGACGTTGCCCACATCGGCCAACGTCGCGGCGCGTTTGAGCAACGTCGGTTCCGTCAGCGCGGCGGTGAGCGCCTCCCGTCGGGGGTAGTCGGCGGGGAGCGTTTCCGGTATGCCGCCCGTTTTTAGCGTGACGACGCGGATACCGTGCTGACCTAACTCGGCGGACCATTGGCGGCGGAGGCTCTCGATGGCGTCGAGGGCAATCTTGAAGCCGCCCATGCCGGGGACCGTTTGCGGCCCGCCGCCGCCGAAATGCAGGATCACCCCCGCGCCCTGCTCGCTCATCTGCCGCGCGGCGGCCCTGGTCGTCAGGAACTGCGTCCGCATCGCGTTGGTGATCGGCTGCAGGAAGTCATCGACCGCGATCTCCTGCAAGGGCTGCTGCACATCGCCATAGCCGATGACGTTGCACGAGATGTCGAGCCGCCCGGCCCGTGCGACCACCGTTTCGACATAGGCGTCAACCGCGCGCTCATCGAGCGCATCGACGACGGCGGCGGCGACCCTGCCGCCGTTCGCGCGAATCTGCTCGGCAACCGCGTCGAGACTGGCCCTGGTGCGCCCGGCGAGGAAGACCGCGGCCCCCTCGCGGGCAAAGGCGGCGGCGATCGCCCCGCCGATCGGCCCACCCGCGCCATAGATCACGGCGACTTTCCCTTGCAGCATCATCGTCAACGCCTTTCTTGCGGCTCGCAGGCAACGAGGGCACCAGTGAGGACAGCAGCGACGATTGTGCCGCGGGCGACGAGCGTGAACTGTCCCCGGTTCACATGGCGCGCATCATTGCGGAGCGCGGCGCGGCTGCGATGGGCGACATGACAGGGCCTCCCTCTCGCGGGTGGCTGGTGTCGCTGTCATCGCGAATGGAAGGTAGGCGGGGCTGGCGAACCACAATGTTGCCAACCCCGGCGCGGCGTAGGGCGAATTAGGCGTTCCGCGCAGGCTCGTACGTCAGCACGACCACGCCGGTACTGAACGTCTTGGTGTCGGTGAGCTTCAGCGTGGTCGTGTCGATCCCGTCCCCGAAGAGGCGTTGGCCCTTACCCACCACGATCGGGTAGATCATCAGCCGATACTCGTCAACGAGGTCGTGGCGTAGCAACGTTTCGAGGAATTTGCCGCTGCCGAAGACCAGGATGTCCCGCCCGGGCCGCTGCTTCAGCGCGGTCAGTTCCGCCGCGATGTCCTCACCGAGCAGGGTGGCGTTCCACTCCAGCGAGTCCAGGGTCGTGGAGGCCACATACTTCGGGTAGCCATTCATCATCTCGCCGTATTCGCCGGTCTCCGCGGCCATCCCCGGCCAGGCCGCCGCGAACCCTTCGTAGGTCACCCGCCCGAGGAGCAACGAATCGGCCGCCTTGAGCTCGGCGAATTTGAACGCGTTCTGCTCGTCACCGATGAATGGCATGGTCCAGGCGGGGTGCTCGATGATGCCATCGAGGGACACAAATTCCGAAACAACGATCTTCCGCACGATAGTCACTCCTTCGGTCTACCCGGCGGCGCTCGCAATCGAGCGTCGCGATTGGGCGCGGGCGGCCAGCCCCGCCCGTCGTTCCCGGTATGGTTAGCGGGTCGTCAGTTCCCGGATCGGGCGCACCTCGATACTCCCCCGCCGCGCGGGGGGCATCAGCGAGGCCACCCGGATCGCATCGTTCAGATCGCGGGCTTCGATGATGTAAAAGCCGCCCAATTGCTCCTTCGTCTCGGCGAACGGGCCGTCGGTGATCGAGACCTTGCCGTTGCGGACCCGGATCGTCGTGGCCGCCTGCACATATTCGAGCGCGTCCGACGCGATGTAGTGGCCGCTCCGCCGCAGCTCATCGCGATAGGCGATCGTGTCGTTCACGATCTCATCGAACTCGCTCTTGGGCAGCGCGTCGATCACCGCCTCTTCGTGGTAGACTAGGCACAAATACTTCATCAGTACCTCCCGCATCGCCTGTAGCTCTTCGCGCCAATTCACCGCCGATACATGGTAGTCGCTCGGAAAGACGCCAGATCGACAAAACGCCGCTCAGATTGTGCAGTATCGGTTGCCGTTTCAGTCGGCGCGGGAGTGCTGCCCCCCGCTCCCGGCATCGGGAGGGGGGCAAGGCATTGCGTGGTGGGAGCCTTCTACCCCCCCGCTTCAGGGGAGGGTCGCCGCCGCAGCGGCGGGGAGGGATGTCCCCGCTGACGACTCACCCCACGCGCAGTGTCTCGATCGCCTTGGCGATCCGCCGCTGCCGCGTCTCGGGCGTCTTGGCATCCTCGACCGACAGAACGTGACGCCGCTTGTTGCTGTACGACAATTGCTCGAAATGTTGCCGAGCAACCGCATCATCATCGAGCGCCGCCGCGAAGTCGGGCGGCACAACAACCTCGCGCGGCGCGGTATCGGGTTCGAGATCCACCTCGACCTCGTCACCGGCGGCGATCCCGGCCCCGGCGCGAACCTCCGAGCTGACCGGTAGCATGAAGACCCCGCCCATCGGGGCGACGGTGCTGCGATAGGTGTAGCCGTTGATCGTGGCGCTGACCGCCGGACGTTTACCGCCCCCGAGGCCCGTGACGATCTCCTCCGGCACCCGGATACCGGTCGCGGTCTTGCCGCCGAGTTCGAGGGTAGCGCGGAATTTCATAGCCGAGGTTCCTCCCTCACATCGCGTCGATAAGGCACGCGGGAGGAGCGGGGCGCACCTCCGCCTCTCCCGCGTGCCGCATCACTCGTCGGCGAATGATAATCCTTGCGCTGCCAGTGCGGCGCGCAGGATGCCGATCGCTTTCGGCCCGACACCATGCAAGCTGCCCAGCGCCTTCTCGCTGACCGTCGTCAACTGGGCGAGGTTCCGGTAGCCCGCGGCGGCGAGGGCGCGCGTGGCGGGCTTACCGATCCCGGGCGGGAAATCGCTCGCGTGCGGTGCCTCCTGTGCGCCGGTCATCACAACCTCCACTACGAACACGCGCGGCGGTGGCTGTCCACCGCCGCGCGACGCGACTATTCTACACAGCCGCGCCGTCTACCCCGCCGAAGCGATGAACGGCGCGACGGTCGCCCCTAACGCGGGCGAGGAAAAAATATCGTAATGCGTCGTGTCCGGCAGGATAGCGAGGCGATGCGGCGTCACCCCGGAGCGATCCCAACTGCCGTCCCGCTGGCCGCCGCCGAGCAAGCCGAAGAACTCGGCGGCGACGGCGGGACTGATGCTATCGGCGTCCCCGCAGGCGAACATCGTCGGCATCGTGAGCGCCGCCACACCCGCCGACCAATCGAAGTCCTGCCGCAGCAGATCGCCCATCTTGTCCCACATCCGCGCCCAATCCTCCGGGCGCGGCGCGATCGCTGCGTACATCTCGTACATCGGAGACTGCTTCATCTGTTCGGCCACCGCCCCGGTCATCTGATCCATCCCGACAAGGCTCTCCGCGTACCAGCCGGTCCGCTTGTGGGGCGTCGAGACGACGATCAGCCGATCGACCGCCTCCGGGTGGCGAATAGCGGTCTGGAGGGCAACGGCACCGCCGAGCGAGTACCCCATGACCGTGGCCGTGCCGAGCCCGAGGTGCGCGATCAGTGCGGCGATGTCATCGGCCATCGACTCGATCCGCAACGGGCGGTCGATGTCGGCGGTGCGCCCATGCCCCTGCAAATCGACCGCGATGACCTGACGGCTCGCGGTGAGGGTGGGCAGCAAGCCGGCGAACATCCCGGTCGCGCCGAAGCCGCCGTGGATCAGGATCAGCGGCGCGCCGCTGCCGTGAATCTCGTAGTAGAGGTCGAGGTTGTTCACCGAGGCGTAGCCGGTCTGCGAGACTGTGGCTGTCATCGTTGTCGCTCCATTTTTCGTTTATTGCTGGGCAGCAACGAACCGCTGCCCCCACACCGATTACCCCTGCGGTGCCGCCGTGTACGTCAGCGCCACCACGCCGGTGCTGAATGTCTGGGAATCGGTCAGCGTCAGCGGGAGCTGTTCGCCCTCCGTGAAGAG
>DATCMP010000652.1:0-11340 GCA_036563365.1 Thermomicrobiales bacterium | reverse complement strand
CCCCGAGTTCTTGATGTAGTTCGGGGAATTGAGCCCGTTGCCGCCGATCAACGTCACCTTGTTATCGATCCCCAGTTCGCGGGCCTGCTTGGCGACATTCGCTCCCTCGGCCAGCGCCGAAATGATGATCGCATCAGGGTTCGTCCCCTTGATCGCGGTCAACTGCGCCGAGTAGTCGGTATCGGTCGCGGTGTAGGTTTGGGTCGAGGTGATCTGGATCCCGTTGTCGTCGCAGGCTTTCTTGAAGACATCGTAGCCGGCCTTGGTGAAGGCGTTGTCGATCCCGTAGATGATCGCCACCTTCTTCAGACCCAGTTTCTCTTTGGCGGCCTTGATCGTCGAGGGGATCACCTGAGCCTCGGCGAGGGAGTCGCGGAAGATATAATCGCCGACTTCCACGATCCCATTCGCGGTGGTCGAGACGCCGAGCGACGGCACCCCGGCCTGTTGCGACACGGGGAAGGTCGCGAGCGCCGTGTTGCTGAGGGTCGGGCCGATGATCGCGGTGACGTTATCGGTCTTGATCAGCTTCTCGAACGCCGTGATCCCCTTGTCTTTCGTGCCGCCATCGTCCTCGAAGAGGGGGACGATCTTGATCCCCGGCACGCCCCCGGCGGCGTTGATCTCGTCAACAGCCAGTTGGATCGCATTCTTCTGCGGGTTGCCGTAAATCTGGTTATCGCCGGTGAGGCTGAGGACAGCGCCGACTTTCACATCTTTCGTCGGGCCACCGGCGACGGCGCTCCCGGTGGGGCCGGTCGTCGCACGCGGCGCGGTTGCCGACGCCGCGGCGGCACCGCCGCTCCCCGTTGTGGCCGTCACGCCCGCGGCAGCTGCTTTCGTCGCGGTTGGCTGCGGTGCAACAGTGGCGGTCGCCGCCGCCCCGCAGGCGGTCAGCGTCACGATCATCAGGATCAGCGCGAAGATCCCCAGCGGGGCCAAACGGGTATGCCGAGTCATGGTCCCTTACCACCCTTCCTACATGCCACACGGAGTACCGCTGCTCGATTGTCGCGGCGATCGTGCGAGAAACCACCCTACTGGAGCAATGAGAGGGCTTATTGTATGGGCGAACGGATAGGCTGTCAATTAGCCGATCGGCCTCCGTTACGACCGCGAGAGCACCAACCGAGCGATCACATAGCTCACGCGCAATAGTGGTTCATCAGCGGCACAGCGCCCGTCGTCTGCTCCCATCGTCTGCTATCGTTAAGTCGTCGTCCAATCCGCAAGTCGTCGTCCGATCCGCCAACGATGACCGGACCGTGCTTACGCGAAATGAGCCAGCCTATGCGCCTTCGTCAACTTTTCACCGACCGCGCGGTCAACGGCTTGTTGCTGCTGACGATCGCTGCGCTCGCCTTCACCGGTATCGTCAGCCTATTCGCCAACGCCGACTACACGGCGTTCCTGTTCGAGGCACACCGGATCGGCGGTGCGGCCCTGCTGATCCTGCTAATTCCCAAGACGGGCATCATCATCCGTTCGCTGCGGCGGCGCTGGCACCAACGTGCCACAACCGAGTGGATTGGGGTTGGCGTCTCGCTCATCGTACTCTTGCTGACGCTGGGGACGATCGGCGCGGCGCTCGGCTGGTCGTTGGCGCGTGGGCCGTGGGCCGGGGAGTGGGGGCTGCCGCTGATCGTCGTCCACTGGTACCTCGGCCTCGTCCTGATCCCGCTCGTGATCGGTCACGTCGCCCTCCGCTGGCGCAACCCTAACCGGGTGCCAGGTCGGCGCGATTTCGCGGGACGACGGCGCAGCGTCGGTCTCGCGGTCGCCGCCCTCGTTGCCCTCGGCACCTGGCGTGGGCTCAATGTCGGGGCGGGCGCTACGCAAGCACGCACGAGCCAGCGGCGCTTCACGGGCTCGCGCGAATTCGATGACGGCACGCCGAACGGCTTCTTCGTCACCGCGTTCATCAGCGACGATCCCGCGCCGATCGATCTCGCCGCCTGGCGATTGCGCGTCAACGGGCGGGTGGGCCATCCGCTCGAACTCGACCACAGCGCCCTTCGCCACGACGCGACAACGGTGGCGACGATCGATTGCACCGGCGGGATCTACGCCACGCGCGCATGGTCGGGGCTGGCGCTCGGCCCGCTCCTCGATGCCGCAGCACCCGACCCCGACGCCACCACCGTCTGGTTCATTTCGACGACCGGGCATCGCTGGCCCCTGCCGCTGGCCGAAGCGCGCCGGTCGCTGCTCGCCACCCGTGTCAATGGGGAAATACTCAGCCATGCACACGGCTTCCCGCTGCGCCTGATCGCCCCGGAGCGACGCGGCTTCCAGTGGATCAAGTGGCTGACGACGATCGAGATCGCCTGAGCTATCACGCGGAGCGGTGACGCGACGAAAGATGCAGTTTTTTCGGCGTACGTACTTCAAGCATTGAGGATGGCGCAATGAGGATGGTGCAGGACATACTCGCGACCATCTGCGACGACATGGGGGTGCGGCGTCATTGGGCGATGCGACACCGATTGCCCTCGCGAAGGAGCAGATAGAGGGGCAGTCCCACCGAGGCACCGAGTAACGAACCGGTCGCGACGAGCCAGCGCTGCGCGGGTCGCAGTTCATGATCGGCGAAGGCCAGGGCCAGGAGGGTCGCTACCGGAGTGAGCACGTCCCACCCAAAAAAGCTGCTGATCCGGTTGGCGAACAACTCCTCACCGAAACGCGGCAGATCGACGCCGTGTTCGCTGAGCCAGGGGCCGAAACGGGAAAAGGGCAGCACGATACCCAGGAGCAGCAGCCCGGCGTACACGGCTTGACGGCGACGCGATCCGCCGATCCGTCCTGAGGAGTCGCAGGGCTGGATGGTCGGGGCGATCGGTTCGAATGTCCTCATTACCACCTCCGCTGGTGATGCAATCGCGATACAATAACAATAGTTATCATAACGAGTGTTATGCTTTTGTCAAGAGAAATTTTGTGGGGGAGCGGAGAAGCGCAGGAGGAGCAATGGCACGCAAGCCGGACGCAGGGAGGCGCGAAGAATTGGAGGCTGCGGTTGCCGATTATCTGCTCGCCCAGGGGATGGCCGACGTATCGTTGCGCGCGGTAGCGAAAGGTTTGGGGATCAGCACCTATCCGCTTATCTACCACTTCGGCTCCAAGGATGGGCTCGTCACCGCCGCGCTCGCCACTATCGAAGAGCGCCAGCAGGGGATGATCACCGATTGGATGCACGAGCAACCGGAGCGTAGCCTGGGAGAGATCATACGCCGTTACTGGGACTGGGCCACCCGGGAAGAGATGCTGCCCTATCACCGCCTCTATTTCGAGATCTACGGGCTTGCACTGCGATACCCCGGGCGCTTCGATGAGTTCATGGCACGCGGCGGCGCGCGACCGTGGACGAAATTCCTGCGCGAGGCCGTTCGCAACGCGGGCATGGCCGATGCCGAGATGATCGTCTCGTTGATGATCGCGACCGTTGCCGGGGTGTTACTCGTCTTCCTCACCGATGGCGACCGTGAACAGGCCACACGAACAATCGAGGCCATGCTCGCTGACGTCGAGCGTCATATCGCCCCCGATGGCGAGAGCCCTGTCAGCATCGTCAGCGGCCCCGTCTGAGCAACCCCGCCCGAAGGATACTCCTGCTCCGTACCGCCTATGACGCCCCGGTCGCAGCCCGAAGAAGGCCGCTCGGGTACAATGCCGGGGCCGGGCATGGGGGTCGGCACAAACGAAAGATTGGGACTGTTAACGGAAAGGGTAGCGACACGATGGTACAGATCGAAGCGATCGGACTGAAAACATTCGAGGCGAAGGAAGGCGAACGACTGGTCCTGGCGATCGAGGATGCCGGGATCGATATCCTGCATCGTTGCGGTGGCCACGCGCGCTGCACGACCTGCCGGGTGGAGGTGGTGGAAGGCGACGCGGGCGAGATGACCCCGCAAGAGCGCGCACGCCTGGAGCGCGAACAGGAACTCGGCCCCAACACACGACTCTCCTGCCAAATTCTCGTTCACGCCCCGCTCAAGGTCCAGGTGCTGCGCCGCCTCAGCCAGACCGACATGAGCGACGCCGGGCCGCGACCGGACGAACAGATCCCGACCACTTAACCGCCAGCAGATCTGCGGCGGGGGCGGAGAAGGGCACCCCGCCCCCGCCGCAATCGGTCCCGGGTCATGGGAGATATGCCCCGGTACCGGCCCATTGGCCCGCCCCTGCGCGCCGAAAGTACCTTCCCCATTCACCCCTTCCTCGCTATTCTTTCCCTCAACCCCACACCCCATACTGCTAAGGAACGGAGCGTCGTTGGCGCGCCGCTATCCGTCCCGGTCGTCCGCGTCCGGGAGAGGGCTGGGAGACAGAGGGGGAGCGTGTGATTGTTTTGCTGAGCGGTCGGTCGCTCTTTTGTCATGGCCTGTCTGTGCAACTGGGGCTGATGAATCGCCCGGTTGCCTCCGTCCCCCTCAGCAGCAGTATCGCGCTGATCGCGCAGACCCTGCGCCGACTCCAGCCGGAGCTGATGATCGTGGACGCGCTGGAAATCCGCTCGGCCGGCTTCTTATTCATCGACGCCCTGCGCCAGGACATCGCGCTGGCGAGCTGCCCGATCCTGATCGTCGCCAGCGGCTCGTTCCCGGACGAGGAGCGCTTCGTCAACTCGGCCCACGGGCGCGGCCTGCACGTCATGTTAGAGGCGGTCAGCTTCGAGGATCTCTGTGAAAAAGTCGGGGCGATTGTCGATCGGAACGCCCTCGGCGGGATCAGGGTTGTCGCCAGCTAGCGGCGATGGTGGTATACTGCCGCTCGTCGGGCGCTCCCAACGCCCCCCTCGCCAGCCACACCGACAATTCTCACCAAAACCCTTGACAAGCTGCTCGCAAATGGGTATGCTTAGTCTTTGCTGCTCGGGCGGGTAGTAAAAGGGTAGAACGGTCGCATATGCGGTGTGGCACAGCGGCCAAAGCAGACGAATGGAGATTCGGTAGGGAGTTTTCGATAACTCCCGCTTTGTGTTGAGTGTCCCATCGCGCGAAGTGGTTCCCCAGGATAGTCAGTATCCACATCACAAGAGGCAATCACGAGTCGGCAAAGGCATGCACTGGTTTTCCCCATAGCCTCCGTTTACGGTGGCCTGTTGTGGTGCCCCACACCATCTCCGGTTACTTGCGGAGGCTGTGTGCCGTTGTAGCGTCGCCTCGGTAGAACGCTTCCCCCCGAATGTCAGCGGTAGTTTTTTGTCCCACGTCCGAACCCCGTCCCGTCTCGGTCTAGCTAAAAGGAGCGAGCATGGCCATTGAGATCAAGAATCAGGTTGGCGGCAATGGTGCCGGGCCGACGACGTTGATGTCGCCGAAGGCCCATACCAGCGACCGCGCAGAGCGTCACTCGTACGCCCGTATCCCTACGGTGCTGGAGGCTCCGAACCTGGTCCAGATCCAGATCGATTCGTTCCAGTGGTTCCGCAACGAAGGGTTGCAGGAGCTCCTCAACGAGATTTCGCCGATCCAGGACTACAACCAGAAGAGTATGGATCTCAGCTTCCCGCAGTATGAGTTCCAGGAGCCGCGCCACTCCGTCGATATTTGCCGCGAGCGCGACCAGACCTACTCCGCGCCGCTCTACGTCACGGCGTCGCTGCTCGTGAAGGAGACCGGCGAGATCAAGGAGAGCCAGGTCTATCTCGGGGAATTCCCCCTGATGACTCCCGACGGCACCTTCATCATCAACGGCGCCGAGCGCGTCGTCGTCTCGCAGCTCGTCCGCTCGCCGGGCGTCTATTTCACCGCGCCGGAGGACCCGAGCACCGGGCGGCGGCTCTTCGCGGCCAAGCTGATCCCGAACCGCGGGGCCTGGCTGGAGTTCGAGACCTCGAACCGCGACATCCTCTCGGTGAAGGTCGACCGCAAGCGCAAGATGCCGGTCACGATCCTGCTGCGCGCGATCGGCTACTCGTCGAACGACGAGATCATGGAGCTCTTCAAGGACGTCGATACCAACCAGGATCACCAGTATATCGCGACGACCCTGGAGAAGGAGCCGACGAAGAACACCGATCAGGCGATCATCGAGCTCTACCACCGCCTGCGGCCCGGCGACCCGCCGACGCGCGAGAACGCGCAGGCGCTGCTGGAGAACCTGTTCTTCAACCCGCGCCGCTACGACCTCGCCAAGGTGGGGCGCTACAAGCTGAACAAGCGCCTCGGGCTCGACAAGGAGATGCGCACCCTCACCAAGGATGACATCATCGCGATCCTGAAGACGATGATCCGGCTCAACAACGAGCAGGGGAAGCCGGACGACATCGACCACCTGGGCAATCGCCGCATCCGCGCGGTCGGCGAGCTGATCCAGATGCAGATGCGCCTCGGGTTGGCCCGGATGGAGCGCGTCGTCCGCGAGCGGATGACGATCCAGGATCTGAACACGGTGACGCCGAACGCGCTGATCAACACCCGCCCGATCATGGCGGCGGTCCGCGAGTTCTTCGGCGGCAGCCAGCTGTCGCAGTTCATGGACCAGACGAACCCACTGGCCGAGCTGACGCACAAGCGCCGCCTCTCGGCCCTCGGCCCCGGCGGGCTGAGTCGCGACCGCGCGGGCTTCGACGTCCGCGACGTCCACTTCTCCCACTACGGCCGCATCTGCCCGATCGAGACCCCTGAAGGGCCGAACATCGGCCTGATCGGGTCGCTGGCGACCTACGGGCGGATCAACCAGTATGGCTTCATCGAGACCCCCTACCGTCGCGTGATCAGCACGATCGATGTGCAGCGCGAAGCGGGCAAAGACGCCGGGATGCTGCTGCACCAGATCCTGCGCGATGATGTCACCGACGCGGAAACCGGCGATCTGATCGCCGAGCAAGGCGCGGCGATCGACGAGGGGATGATCGAGAAGATCCGGGCGGCGGGGATTCGCAACGTGCGGATCAAGCCGTTCGTCTCGGACCAGATCGAATACCTGTCCGCCGACCGCGAGCAGGAGTTCGTGGTCGCGCAGGCGAACTCGCGCCTCGATGAGCACTTCCGCTTCATCGAGGACCGCGTCGAGGCCCGGAAGGAAGAGGATTACCCGGTCGTCCCGGTCGAGCAGGTCGACTACATGGACGTCTCGCCGAAGCAGGTCGTCAGCGTCGCCGGTACGCTGATCCCCTTCCTGGAGCATGATGACGCCAACCGCGCGCTGATGGGTTCCAACATGCAGCGCCAGGCGGTGCCGCTCCTGCGACCGGACTCGCCGATCGTCGGTACGGGGATGGAATATCAGGCGGCGCGCGACTCTGGGCAGGTCGTCGTGGCGCAGCAGCCGGGGACGGTGCTGTCGTCCACGAGCCACAAGATCACGATCCAGGAAGACAGCGGCGAGATTCGCGAATACCCGATGCAGAAGTTCCGCCGCTCGAACCAGGATACCTGCATCAACCAGCGCCCGATCGTCAGGAAGGGCGACCGGGTGGCGAGCCTGGAAGTTATCGCCGACTCGTCCTCGACCGACAAGGGCGAGCTGGCCCTCGGGCAGAACGTCCTGGTGGCCTTCATGCCGTTCGACGGCGGGAACTACGAGGACGCGATCCTCCTCAGCGAGCGCCTGGTGCGCGACGACGTCTTCACCTCGATCCACATCGAGAAGTACGAGACGGAGGCGCGCGACACCAAGCTCGGGCCGGAGGAGATCACCCGCGACATCCCGAACGTCGGCGAGGACAGCCTCGCCGACCTCGACGAGGGCGGCGTGATCCGGGTCGGCGCGGAGGTCCGCCCGAACGACATCCTCGTCGGCAAGGTCACCCCGCGCGGCGAGACGGAATTGTCGGCGGAGGAGCGCCTGCTCCGCGCGATCTTCGGTGAGAAGGCGCGCGAGGTGAAGGACACCAGCCTGCGGGTGCCGCACGGCGTCCACGGGAAGGTGATCGACGTCAAGCAGTTCCGCCGCGAGGATACCGAACTCCCGGCCGGCGTCAATCAGATGGTCCGTGTCTCGATCGCCCAGAAGCGCAAGATCAGCGAGGGCGACAAGATGGCCGGGCGGCACGGCAACAAGGGTGTGATTTCGCGCATCCTGCCGACCGAAGATATGCCGTACCTGCCCGATGGCACGCCGGTCGACATCATCCTCAACCCGCTCGGTGTGCCGTCCCGCATGAACATCGGCCAGCTGCTGGAGACGACGCTCGGTTGGGCGGCGTCGCGACGCGGGATCAAGATCGCCACGCCGGTCTTCGACGGCGCGAGCGAGGAGCAGATCCGGGCGGAGCTCGACGGGGTGGGCCTGCCGCAGGACGGCAAGATCTACCTCTACGACGGCCGCACCGGCGAGCGCTTCGATCGCCCGACCGTCGTCGGGATCATCTACATGCTCAAGCTCGCCCACCTGGTCGAGGATAAGATCCACGCCCGCTCGACCGGCCCGTACTCGCTGGTCACGCAGCAGCCGCTCGGCGGGAAGGCGCAGTTCGGCGGTCAGCGGTTCGGTGAGATGGAGGTCTGGGCGCTCGAAGCGTACGGCGCGGCAAACACCTTGCAGGAGATGCTCACCGTCAAGTCGGACGATGTGGTCGGTCGCGTGAAGACCTACGAGTCGATCGTCAAGGGCGAGGAGATCGTCGAGGCGGGCGTGCCGGAGTCGTTCAAGGTGCTGGTGAAGGAGCTGCGTTCGCTCGGCCTCTCGATCGAGGTGATCAACGAGGACGAGGAGACGGTCGACTTCTCCGAGGACACCTCCGGCGACCTGCTCTCGAAGCTCGACCGGATCAACCTGAGCGGCTTCGAGAAGACCGAGGCGTAGTGAAGTACGAAGTACGAACGACGAAGTACGAAGGGTAATAACCGAAGGCGTCTAGCAGAATCACCGCTAGTTCGTACTTCGTACTTCGTCATTCGTACTTCTCAAGGGGGGTTTCGTGAGTGCTACGCTCGATGTGAATGATTTTGATGCCATTCGGATTAGCCTCGCATCGCCTGAGGCGATTCGTAGCTGGTCCTATGGTGAGGTGACGAAGCCGGAGACGATCAACTACCGCACGCTCAAGCCGGAGCATGGTGGCCTCTTCTGCGAGCGGATCTTCGGGCCGTCGCGCGATTGGGAGTGCTACTGCGGGAAGTACAAGCGGATCCGCTTCAAGGGGATCATCTGCGACAAGTGCGGCGTGGAAGTCGCGCGCTCGAAGGTCCGCCGCGAGCGGATGGGCCACATCGAGCTCGCCGCCCCGGCCAGCCACATTTGGTATGTGAAGGGGACGCCGAGCCGCCTGGGCTTGCTCCTCGACATCTCCCCGCGCAACCTGGAGCGGATCATCTACTTCGCCGCCTACCTCGTCACCGACGTGGATGCCGAGGCGAAGCAAACGCGGATCCAGCAACTCTACAAGGAATTGGAAGAGGAACTGGCGGACCTCGACGCCGAGTTGAAGGAAGCGACCGACGAACTCGACGAGGGCTTGCGTTCGCAGCTTTCCAACCTGAGCGGGGGGCACGAAGGGCTCAGCCTGGATGTCTCGACGCGCCAGGAGCGCCGGACGCAGGAGACCGCAGCGCGCTACACCGAGGTGCGTAACTTCCTTGAGTCGCGACTCGGGCAGGCGGCTGAGGAAGAAGTGGCCTTCTTCGATCGGATCATCGTGCGCGAAGGTGAGACGATCAATGCCGATCGGCTGGATTCGCTGGAAATCGCCCACGACGAGATGATCCAGTCGATCCACGCCGAGGCCGAGCACGAGATCGGGAGCAGCCAGGCGCTGAGCGAGGCCGAGCGCGATCAGCTCCTCTACGCCTCCAACGAGCGCAAGGAACGCCAGGCGGCGGAGATCGAACGCGAGAAGCAAGCGACCAAGGCGGAGTTCGAGACCCGGATCACCGCCCTCGAAAGGCTCCAGCCGCTGCAGATCCTGACCGAAGTCCAGCGCAATGAGCTGATGGAAGACGGTCGCGGGATCTTCAAGGCCGGCATGGGTGCCGAGGCGGTTTACGATGTCGTGCAGAAGCAGGATCTCGAAGGCGAGGCGATCAACCTGCGGCAAGACATGATGACCATGTCCGGCCTCAAGAAGAAGAAGGCGACGAAGCGCCTGCGCGTGGTCGAGGCGCTACGGAAGGGTGGCAACCGCCCCGAGTGGATGATCTTCACCGCGTTGCCGGTTATCCCGCCGGATCTGCGCCCGATGGTGCAGCTCGATGGTGGCCGCTTCGCCACCAGCGACCTGAACGATCTCTATCGCCGCGTGATCAACCGCAACAACCGCCTGCGCCGCCTGCTCGATCTGCAAGCGCCGGACATCATCGTGCGAAACGAGAAGCGGATGCTTCAGGAGGCCGTGGACGCGCTGATCGACAATGGTCGGCGTGGTCGGGTCGTCTCCGGCTCGGGCAAGCACAAGCTGAAGAGCCTCAGCGACATGCTGAAGGGCAAGCAGGGGCGCTTCCGCCAGAACCTGCTCGGTAAGCGCGTGGATTATTCCGGGCGCTCCGTCATCGTCGTCGGCCCGACGTTGGAACTCCACCAGTGCGGCCTGCCGAAGCGGATGGCACTCGAACTCTTCAAACCGTTCGTCATGCGGCGACTGGTCGATCGCGGTTACGCGCACAACATCAAGGCGGCGAAGCGCGTCGTCGAGCGCGTCGATCCCCGCGTTTGGGAAGTCCTCGAAGAGGTCGTCGAGAACTACCTGGTGCTGTTGAACCGCGCCCCAACCCTCCACCGTCTGGGGATCCAGGCGTTCGAGGTTAAGCTGGTCGAGGGCTCGGCGATCCAGATCCACCCGCTCGTCTGTCAGGCGTACAACGCCGACTTCGACGGTGACCAGATGGCGGTCCACGTCCCCCTCTCGAAGGCGGCGCAGTCGGAGGCGCGCGAGCGGATGCTCTCGCTGCACAACCTCCTCTCGCCTTCGAACGGCGACCCGATCATCACACCGCAGCAGGACATCGTTCTCGGCTGCTACTACATGACGTTGCCGCGCGACGGGGCGAAGGGCGAGGGCAAGACGTTCGTGAGCCCCGAAGAGATGATGCTCGCCTACGAGATGGAGTTGCTCGATCTGCAGGCGAAGGTGCGGGTCTACGGTGTTCGCGGCGCTCCGTCCCCGACGGAAGCGTTCGAGACGACCGTGGGGCGGCTGATCTTTAACCAGATCATCCCGGAGGAGTTGGGCTATCGCGATGTCACGATGGGCCGCAAGCAGCTCCGCATCCTAATCGCCGACTGCTACCGCAAGCTCGGCGGCGAGCCGACCGCGAAGCTGGCCGATAAGATCAAGACGATCGGCTTTAAGTATGCGACACGCGGCGCACTCTCGATCGGTATCCAAGACCTGGAGATCCCCGAGTCGAAGCCGCAGATCATCGGCGACGCCGAACTGGAGCAGAAGGACATCGA
>DATCMP010000617.1:0-5163 GCA_036563365.1 Thermomicrobiales bacterium | reverse complement strand
CCGCACAGTACTCCCGCCATGTCGGTAGAGATTTACAATCCGGCCACGAATAGTTGGACCGTAGCCGGGGCGATGATCACCCCGCGCGGCGATGTTGCCGCGACCGTACTGCCGAATGGCAAAGTGGTCGTCGCCGGTGGTTTTGGCGGCGGCGATGAAGCGCTACACACGGCCGAATTGTATAACCCGGCGACGAATATGTGGACACCGACCGGTAACTTGAATGTCGGGCGTCGTGGTTATGCGCTCGCGTTACTCTCTGATGGCCGCGTGCTGATTGTCGGGGGCGTCAATGGCGGGTCAGCCGCTCTCGCGTCGGCGGAAATCTACAATCCTCAAACAGGTAATTGGTCGTTCACGGTGCCGCCCGCAACACGACGTTTCGGGCATACCGCCACTACGCTGATCAATGGCCATGTGCTGGTCGCGGGAGGGCTGGATAACGTCCCTGCTGACGACATTACTTTTGCTGCCGCTGACCTCTATGATCCGGTCAACGATACCTGGCTGGCAACCGGTGCGCTGGCGACCGCGCGCACCGACCACGCAGCGGTCCGCCTGCCGAACGGCCAGCCCTTGGTGATTGGTGGGAGCAATGGGCAGAGTGCATCGATCGTGCGCTATGCCTCAACGGAAGGTTTCGATCCGACCGGCACGGTCATCACGTATCCTTTGACGCTGCTCACCAGCGGACCAGGATCCGTGACCGCCTCGCCCAGTGACAGCCAGTATGTCGCGGGCACGACCGTGACGATGACGGCGACACCACACCCAGGGGCGGTATTCATCGGCTGGATGATCGGGAACACGCCCGCCGGTTGGCGCGGGCAACTGGCTATCACCATGGCCGGGCCACGTACTGTCACCGCCACGTTCGTCGCGGCACCCACCTTCCCGGATGTAGCACCGAACACCTCCGAATGGTCAGCGATTACGCAGCTAGCCGCACGGGGGATCGTCAAAGGGTACAGCGATAGCAATTTCGGTCCTGCCGATGGGACGCTTCGCGCGCAGTTGGCGGCGTTCATCTGTCGTACAGTAGGGTGGGCTGAGCAGGACTGGGGGAACCCATTCACCGATCAAGGCGAGGTCGACGCCGAGTTGTGGCGCAATGTGGGCACCCTGGCCCATTACGGTGTGGCCCAGGGCTATGGCGACGGGACTTTCGGACCAACCGACTCCATCCTGCGCGCTCAGGCAATCTCGTTCATCACCCGCGCGATGGTGAATAAAGGCTACTGGCAACCGCAACCAGACAACCCGGCGCTGTTTGATAACGTCCCGGCGAGTTCGGGGCATCGGCAAGATATTGCCACCTATATCCACTACGCCGGTCCCACACCCGACGGCTCGGTCACCGGACCATTCGCCGAATGGGATCAACCCGGCACGCGTGCCGGGTTCGCTCGCGCCCTCTGGCGGGCGATGGACAGCTACTTCGGCCAGTAGCCGGCGACGACGAAGCATTGCCCCATATGGTTCCAAACAATCGCCGTACGTAGAGGGAGGGACACACCGTTTCGCGTGTGTCCCTCCCTCTATCCGCGCTGCAAGGGCAGAGTACGGGCTAGCCCGCCCGCACGGCAGCCGCGATAGCGTCGCCCAGCGCCACGGTCGTTGCGGTGCCACCCAGGTCGGGCGTCAGCGACTGACCGCTCGCTGTCACAGCGGAGATCGCCGCCTCGATCGCCCGCGCCGCGTCGGGCTGTTCCAGGTGGTCGAGCATCATCGCCGCCGACCAGATCGCCGCGATCGGGTTGGCGATCCCCTGCCCGAAGATGTCGGGCGCGGAACCGTGGACCGGCTCGAACATTGCCGGGGCGCGTCGTGACGGATCGAGATTGGCGCTCGGGGCCAGACCGAGACTACCAGAGAGCGCACCCGCGAGATCGGTCAGGATATCGGCGAAGAGATTCGAGGCAACGACGACATCGAGCGTTTCTGGGCGCAGGACAAAGCGCACGGTCGCGGCATCGACCAGCCACGACTCCGTCTCGACCGCGGGATGCCGCTCGGCACATTCGGCGAAGATCTCGTCCCAGAGTGTCATGCTGTAGGCTTGCGCGTTCGACTTGGTGATCGAGGTCAGTTTGCGGCGCGGGCGGCGCTCGGCGATATCGAAGGCATACTCGATGACCCGCTCGACGGCGATCCGACTGAAGACCGATGTCTGTAGCGCGATCTCCTCCGGTCGGCCCCGCCGGATACGCCCACCGGCCCCGGCGTACTCGCCTTCGCTGTTCTCACGCACCACGATGATGTCGAAGTCATCCGGTCCCTTGTCGCGCAACGGCCCACGCACACCGGGCAGAAGTCGCGCCGGGCGCACATTCGCCCACTGGTCGAACCCCTGACAGATCGCTAGACGCAGACCCCAGAGGGT
The DNA here is from genome assembly GCA_036563365.1 of Thermomicrobiales bacterium. Lineage (GTDB taxonomy): Bacteria > Chloroflexota > Chloroflexia > Thermomicrobiales > CADCWN01 > CADCWN01. The sequence continues at coordinate 2,780 of DATCMP010000617.1, read as the reverse complement.
TACATGATCCGGCAGATCGGGCCAGCCGACCGCGCCGAAGTAGATCGCGTCGAACGGTCGCAGCACATCCAGGCCATTGGCCGGCATCATCACACCGTGTTCGCGATAATAGTCGCTGCCCCATGGGAAATGCTCGAACGTAAAGTCGATGGCGAAGCGCTCCCCGATCGCCTCAAGAACCCGCAAGCCTTCCGGGATCACTTCCTGGCCGATCCCATCGCCGGGGATCACCGCGATTCGGAACGCGCTCATCGTATCGCCCCCATCTGCGTATCCCGACCCGACCTGGTGAGAGCGGGCCGGGCCGATAATCAACTAGCCGTCGGTTTTTTCCGCTATGAACATCGGTATCTCGGCGATCGGCACCCGTTCCTGTGCCATCGAGTCGCGCTCGCGCACGGTGACCGCGCCGTCTTCGAGCGAATCGAAGTCAACCGTGAGGCAATACGGCGTGCCGATCTCATCCTGCCGACGATAGCGCCGACCGATATTCCCGGTTTCGTCATACTGCACGGCGTAGCGACCGCGCAATTTGCTCTGGATCTCGCGCGCCAGCTTCACCAGCGGCTCTTTCTTCGCTAAGGGCAGAATTGCCGCCTTCACCGGCGCAATCTTCGGCGAGAGACGCAGGACAACACGCGTCCCCTGGTTATCGGGTTCCTCATCATAGGCATCGAGCAGCAGGATCAGGAAGACCCGATCGAGGCCGACGGCCGGTTCGATGACGAATGGAACAATATGCTCGCGCGTCTCGTCATCGAAGAAGGTCAGCGGTTCGCCGCTCGCCTCGATATGGCGTTGCATATCGTAGTCGCCGCGCGAAGCGACCCCCTCCAGCTCCCCCCAACCGAACGGATATCTGTACTCCAGGTCCGTGGTGCCGCGCGAGTAATGCGCGAGCTCATCCTTCGGCACGTCGAAGAACCGCAGATTCTCTTGCCGCAGGCCCAAGCTCAGGAACCAGTCCATCCGTGCCTGTCGCCAATACTGAAACCACTCGTCCTCAGTGCCCGGACGCACGAAGAACTCTAACTCCATCTGCTCGAATTCGCGGGTGCGGAAGATAAAGTTGCCGGGGGTGATTTCATTGCGGAACGACTTGCGGATCTGCGCGATCCCGAACGGCAACTTCTTCCGTGCGGTCGTCTGCACCAACGAGAAATCGATGAACATCGATTGCGCCGTTTCGGGGGGCAGGTACGCGACCGCCGCCTCATCCTCGACCGGCCCGACGAACGTCTTGAACATCAGGTTGAACTGGCGCGGCTCGGTGAAAGTTCCCACCTTGCCACAGGAAGGGCAGGGAAGCTCAGCGGGCAACGTCACCTTGCCCCCTTCGCCGATGACCACGCCGGGCAGATTGTCCGCGCGGAACCGGTTGTGGCAGTTGCGGCATTCCACCAGGGGATCGCTGAAGCCGCCGACGTGTCCGGACGCGATCCACACCTTCGGATTCGTGATGATCGCGGCCTCGATCCCGACGATGTCATCCCGCTCGCGTACCATCGTTCGCCACCACTGATCGCGGATATTGCGGCGCATCTCTACGCCCAGCGGGCCGTAATCCCAGGCATTGGCAAACCCGCCGTAGATGTCAGCGGAGGGGTAGACAAACCCGCGACGTTTACAGAGCGACACGATTTGCTCCATCGTCACGGAGCCCGACGCACGAATACTCACCGTTCCTCCTTCGTAAGACCAAGTTGCAACCTGCTACAGGGTGCTAGTCGCCAATCATGGAGAGGCAACCGCGCGTGTGCTTAAACGCAATGCTCCGCGTCCCTGGCTAGGGACGCGGAGCATCACCCCGCGCGGTTCCACCCTAGTTGACGCGATGAAGTATCGCGCCCACTCTCGGAACACGGCTCAGGAGTGCCTTCACCAGCGTGACGCAGCGGGGACTCGCAGCGAGATGTCCCCGTCTCTGCTTCTCCGTCTCGTCCTGCCAGCATCTCTCCCAGCAGGATCGCGCTGGTTACTTGTCCTCCCTCAACGCCGCTGTGCCTATCTTCTCCATTGCGGCCTGGCCTAGATGCCAACATACACCGCGCCCACATTGTAGCCGAGGAGTTGCTTCAGCACCACCTGACCGATCGGACAGGCTCCACCGCATATCGACCGGCGGTAGAGCGACCGGCGCTGAAGGCGAATGAATGGCGATCGGCAGCAACCCAGCACGCAAACCAGCACTTAAAAAGGTCGAGTCCGCTCAATTGAGCGGCCTCGACGACAACGCTATTCCACTTACTCGAATGCCTGATGGTAGCGGGGGACGGATTCGAACCGCCGACCTTCGGGTTATGAGCCCGACGAGCTGCCGCTGCTCCACCCCGCGACACAATTGCTGAAGAAGTACCGATGCCGGATGGGGCGGGGTCTGTCCGCGGCGGCCGCGTCTCCCACGGCGTTGGAGCCGCAGTACCCGCTGGCGCTGATGCGTTTCACGACCGGGTTCGGGATGGGACCGGGTGGGCCCGCATCGCCCTCGGCCACGGACAGGCCCCGCCCCCTGCATCGGTGCTTTTCTTCGGCTTGGAATGTGGTGTAACAGTGAAAAGAGCGTGCGATGATGACTAACCCATCAGTAAGTCGATTCTTGCCCGCCTGAGCGCTCGCCGATCCATGCAGCGGGGATATAAGTGCCCTCGACCATGAGCACGGCTCGGCTGCGGCGCTTGCGCGCGGTCCACCGGCCGCCTCGCCACCGGGTCGTCTGCCCGGGGTCTTACCGACTCGCGTCGTGGGGGGTGTCATCTGGAGGCGGGTTTCCCACTTAGATG
>DATCMP010000612.1:0-5517 GCA_036563365.1 Thermomicrobiales bacterium | reverse complement strand
GGCACGGCAGGAGAGATTGACCATCAGCCGCTCGCGCCAATCCTCGTCATCCTCGACCAGTTCATCGATCAGCCAGGGGAGCGCTTCGGTCAAATCTTCGTGCTCGCCGAGGGCGGGGATGGCGCGCACGAGGAACGAGCGTCCGCCGAAACTTTCGCAGGTGATCCCCAGTTCCGCCAGTTCGGGTAGCCGATCATCGAGCAACGCCGCTTGCAATGGGCCGAGTTCCAGGACCAGTGGCTCGATCGGCTCCTGCTCGCGCGGCTGTTCCGTGTTGCCTTCGCTGGCGTGCAGCCCGCGCAACAGGCGCTCGTAGATGATCCGCTCGTGCGCGCGGTGCTGATCGACCAGATAGAGGCCGTCCGGCCCTTCTGCTAATAGGAGGGAGTCGTGCAGTTGACCCATCAGACGCAATGGCGGCAGATTAGTCCCGGCGATCGTCGGCGTTGCGGCCTCGCCTCCGTCGGCGTTCTGATCCCACGGCGCGGGCTCCTCGGCGATCCGCCCGCCGAAGCCGGGCAGGCCGCGCAGGGTGGCGAGTTGGAAGCCCGCGCTCTGCCGCGCGCCCTGGTGACGCGAAAGGATCGCGCGCACCGCATCGTTGAGCGCCGCCGCGACCTCCGACTCGGGCAACAGTTGCACCTCGGCCTTGGCGGGATGGACATTCACATCGACCTGATCGGCGGGGATCTCGATGAAGATCGCCCCCAGGGGGTGCCGTCCGCGCGGGAAGAATGGCCGGTAGGCCGTTTCCAGCGCTTCACCCAGATTGCGCGGCGTCGCCCAGCGCCCATTGACGAAGAAGCCAATCTGCCGCCGATTGGGGCGATTCAGTTGCGGCCCGCTGATCACGCCGCTGATCCGCGCCTCGCCGACCGCGATCTCCGGCAACGGCGTGAGGGTACGCGCGATCTGCCGCCCGTAGATCTCCGTCAGCGTACCACCGAGATCGCCGTCCCCGGCGGAGGCGAACGATTGGTGGCCGTCGAGGATGAGGCGGAAGCTGATGTCCGGGCGGGCGAGGGCGTAGCGGCGCACGAGGGTGTTGACCTGGGCCGACTCGGTGCGGGCCGGGCGCATGAATTTCAACCTGGCCGGGACATCGGCGAAGAGCGAGCGGACCGTGACCGTCGTGCCGCGGGCACGGGCGCGGCTGAACGACTCCACGATCTGCCCGTTGCTGACCAGAACCCCCGCGCCCTCGCCGCTGTCGTCGGTCGCGGAGATCAGCAGCGTCTCGCCCATCGCGCCGATCGAGGCCAGCGCCTCGCCGCGAAAGCCGAGGCTGTCGATCCGCCAGAGGTCGTCGGCGTCGCGTAGCTTGCTGGTGGCGTGGCGGGCGAACGCGAGCGGAATTTCATCCGCGGGGATCCCCGCGCCGTTGTCGCTGACCTTGATCGCGCGGGTGCCGCCGCTGCGGAGTTCGATGGTGACCTGCCGCGCCCCGGCATCGATCGCGTTTTCGAGCAATTCCTTCACCACCGAAGCGGGACGCTCGATCGTCTCCCCCGCCGCGATCCGCTCGATCACGCGGCGTTCCAGCGGCAGGATCGGGCGGCGCGCGGTCACGCTCGTCATCACCTCGACCTCATCCCCCGACTCCGGCTCAACCCTCACGGTAGCCCGCCGCTTCCTCCGCGACGAGGCGCGGGCGTTGCGGAACCGGCGGGTTGGCGTCGAGCCGCTGGCGCAACTTCTCTTGCAGGCGGGTGATCTTGGCCTTCTTGCCCTTCGTCGGCGGGGCGATCTCGTCGCGTAGGCGTTGGGCGAGCGAGGTGTAACGCTCGGCGACGCGATCGCTCTTCAGCGCGATTGCCAGCGCCCGCCACGAGCCGACCAGGACCACCAACTCCTTCGCGCGGGTGACGGCAGTGTAGAGGAGGTTGCGCTGGAGCATCATGTAATGCGTGGTGTGCAGCGGGATGATCACCGCGCGATACTCGCTCCCCTGGCTCTTGTGGACCGTCACTGCGTAGGCGATGGCGAGATCATCGAGATCGCTGAAGCCCCAGGTGACGCGGCGCTCATCATCGAGCCGGATCGTCGCCTCCTGCTCGATCTGGTCGATCCGCTCGATCCAGCCGCCATCGCCATTGAAGACCTGGCGCTCGTAATCGTTGTGGATGCAGATGATCCGGTCGCCCTCGCGGTAAAGCCGCGAGCCGAATTGCTTCTCCGCTTTGCCCGGTGCTGGCGGATTGAGCGCTTCTTGCAGCTTCGTGTTCAGCGCCGAGACGCCGATCGCGCCGCCGTGCATCGGTGGCAGCACCTGGATGTCGCGGCGCGGGTCAAGGCCGTACTTACGCGGCAGCCGTTCGCGGGCCAGCGCGACGACCGTCTCGGCGACCTGCTCAGGATCGTCTTCCGGCAAGAAGAAGAAATCGGGCAACCCGCGCGTGATCGGCGTCTCGCCCTTGTTGATCCGGTGGGCGTTGCTGACGATCCCGCTGTCCTGCGCCTGCCGAAAGATCTGGTCGAGCGCCGTCACCGCCACCTGGCCGGACGCGATGATGTCGCGCAGCACGTTGCCCGCGCCGACCGAGGGTAACTGATCGACATCGCCCACGAAGAGGACGTGCATATCGGTCGGGACCGCTTTGAGCAACGTGTTGGCGAGCAGCGTGTCGAGCATCGACGCCTCATCGACGATCAGCAGATCGCCGTCGAGCGGATTATCAACGTTGCGCCCCGCCTCGCCGCCGAAGCGGACCCCGAGCAGCCGGTGCAGGGTCTGCGCCGCCTCGCCGGTCAGTTCGGCGAGGCGCTTGGCAGCGCGACCGGTCGGCGCGGCCAGCAACGGCTTCCCCTTCTTCGCCTGCAAGATCGCCACGACTGCCTGGGTCGTGGCGGTTTTGCCGACGCCGGGGCCACCGGTGAGAACGCTGACCTTGTTCGTCAGCGCCATCTTCACAGCGGCGCGCTGCGCCTCGGTCAGCGTGATCCCACGCTTCGCCTGATGCCAGGCGAAGGCGCGCTCGAAATCAACCTCCTGGAAGCGGGCGAGGCGGTCGGCGGGGGAGCGCACGATCTGGCTGAGCCGACGCACGATCCCGCCCTCGGCGTGATAGAACGGCGTCAGGTAGATCACGTCGCGGTCGTCCACATGCTCGCGGCGGGCGCTGTCGGTCGTCAACAAGCGCTCGATCGCCTCGCGCACCTTCTCGGCCTCGACGGCGAGCATCTCGACACTCTTGGTGACCAATTCGTCCTCGGGCAGGAAGACGTGGCCGTTATCGGAGGCTTCCCACATCAGGTGCAGGGCTGCGCCGCCGATCCGCTCCGGCGCATCGAGCGGAATCCCAAGCTGCAAGGCGATCTTATCGGCGGTTTTGAAGCCGATCCCGTGGACCTCACGCGCCAGCCGGTAGGGGTCATTCTTGACGATGCCGATCGCGGCGTCGCGGTAACGTTTGTAGATGCGGACAGCGAGGCCGGTGGAGACGCCATTGTCGGCGAGGAAGACCATCACCTCTTTGATCGACTTCTGCTCGTGCCACGCCTCGCGGATCTTGCCGGTGCGGTGCGGGCCAAGTCCTGGCACCTCGATCAGCCGCTCGGCGGTGTCATCGATGACCGTCAATGTATCCACGCCGAAATGCTCGACGATCCGCTCGGCCATCTTCGGGCCGATCCCCTTGATCAGCCCCGAGCCGAGATATTTGCGGATCCCATCGATGGTGGCGGGGAGGACGACGCGGCAGCCCTCCGCGACGAATTGCCGCCCGTGGGTCGGGTGGCTGTCCCAGCGCCCGGTCAGCGTGACACTCTCGCCCGCATTGACCGATGGCAAATTGCCGACGACCGCGACAAGATAATTCTTGCCGCTCGGCTGGACCTTGGCGACGGTGTAACCATTCTCGGGGTTGACATACGTCAGCCGCTCGACCACCCCATCGAGGGTCGCGAGGATACGACCGCCTCCCGCCTCGGTTGTCTGCGCCGCCTGTGCCGCCATCCCGCCCCATGTGCCACTCGTGCGCGTACCATGTTTTGGCTAGTATAGCAGATGAGTGGCGTATAGAACGGGTGTTCGGTGAGGGAGGCGAGAGCCTCCCACTTCAGGGCAGGATCACCGCCGCAGCGGCGAGGAGGGGGCGCAGTTGCCTTCTCTCACGCTCCCCCACGCAGACGCCGCAACTCCGCTTCGAGCGCGCGTAGCCGTTCCTCCGCATCGTCCGCACGTCGTTCGGCATCGGCACGAGCAGCGGTTTCGGCAGTGAGGGCGGCGGTGAGAGCGCGATAATCGCCGAGTGGTTGACCGGCCTCGTCGTAGCAGACTATCTCGTTGTCAGCGACGCCGATCCAGAGGCGCAGCGGGTTGAGCCAGAGGCGACCGTGTTCGTCCGGCGCTAGCGGCTGGTAGCCGTGCGGGCCTTGTACGTAGCCGAGAATCAGAAGACGGGGCTCTCCAGCATAGGGCAGGGTGTCCACGATGAGGTAGAGCGGCACACGGGCGAGGTTATACTCCTCCAGCTTGGCCGAGCGGTCGAGCGCCGCAGTCTCCGGCGACATGACTTCGACGATCAGCGTCGGGCGCACCCCCTCGGCGGCGACGTTGAAGGTACTCCAATTTTTGCGTTCGCGTACCCCGAAGATGACCGCGAGGTCCGGCCCGTGCGCCTTGAGACCGGGGATGTCCCAGGAGACGCGAATATCGTGCAGGACCACGGCGTGCGGATTGTCGGCCAAACGCGCGCCGAAGACGTCGTAAAGATAGAGATTGCACCGCTCGTGCGCCTCGCCCCTCACGATGAAGTCGCCCTCCTCGGGGTGCAGCACATCTTCCAGGGTGAGTGGGATCTGATCGAACTGGTCGCCGCCAAACGGATCGGCGTGGCGTACGTAGCGCCAGCCGTAGAGGAACGGATCGTCGGGCGGTGGCTGGATCGGGGCGATTGTTGTCGGAAAAGCCATCGGCGCCTCGCTCTCGTTGGCGGATGGATGGGAAAAGCGCGGGTTGGATAACCTAGTTTAGCATAGCCACGGCACGCTTCTTTCGACTATTTGCTCGCGATTGGGTGACCCCAGGCAGCAAGAAGGTGGGCAGATAGATTTCGCTTCGTCGCTCGATCTCCTACGTTGTCGGTACTTTCGCCTTGCAGCAATTGGTCACAGCGGGTGATGGTAGGGACGGCAACGTTGTCTCATACTCAGAAACAGAGCGACGCGCGGTCCTATCCACATCCTTCCTCCATCCATTCCTCCATCTACCTTGTCTCGAGTCGGGTCCCCCCAGACCCGGCTCATTTTTTGAGCCGCTTCTTTAGGAGTGTTGGATTGTCGGATAGGAAAAGCCAGCCTCGCGAAACGTCGGTGGACCGCGTTTGGGTGAGCGCGCGAACGTATCTTCGCCGCTGCCTTGCCGCGAGCATTGCACTGACAAGCGCCATGGCCGAGAGGCCATGCAGGCGTATGAAAATGGGAGATACTAGCTGCGGCCGGGGCGAGGTCGTTGGGTATTGAGGTGCCGCGAGCCCGCCTGACAAGCTGACCCCGGGGCGCGCCCAGCATGCGGGA
>DATCMP010000608.1:0-3081 GCA_036563365.1 Thermomicrobiales bacterium | reverse complement strand
ACAGGCGGGTATTCGAGCCAGTAGTCCCGATACGGGAGGAAGCCGAGATCGCTGAGACGACCGAGGCTGAGGTAGAATGGGTAGTCGACCCCTGGCGTGACGAACAACAGCGGGATACGCAGGGCCGCCGCCAGCACCACGATCAGACACGGCCCGAGACCGATCTCTGCTGTTGCTTCGGGTTGTGGTGCCGTCGTCAGCGCTGGTGAGGGCATATAGGATTGTGCCTGCCGTCGCGTACGGCGATCAGTCATTACCGTCCGTGCCGGTCGGATCGATGGCATAGGCGGGCTTCGCGCGTGCCAAAGTCGTTCGTGGCAGACCGTGCAGCCGCTCGTAAACGCGCAGCAATTCATCGAGCCGGGCCTGCCACGAGAGGTGCTGCATCGCGCGTTCCCGCAGCGCCCGACCGCGCTGGGTTGCTTCATAAGGGCGTTGAATGAGGGCGATCAACGCTTCGGCTAACGCTTCGGCGGTTTGTGCCGTCGGGTAGAGGGCGAGATCTGCCAGGATTTCCCGATTCGCCGGGGTATCGAAGGCGATCGTCGGTAGCCCCATCGCAGCGTAGTTGTAGAGCTTGCCGTTCCCTTCGGTTGACGAGCGCTTCGGGCTGATCGCGATGTCACCGAGTGCCAGGAATTTCTCGGCGTCACCATAGGGTACGCGACCGGGGAAGCTGGTGTGTGCCCCTAGACCTAGCGCCTCCGCCTGTCGCCGGTAATCCTCGTTGCCAGGGAAGCCGCCAATCAGGAAGAAGGCGCGCGGCTCTTTGGCGAGGACGATCTTCGCCGCTTCCAGCAGCAGGCCGGTCCCCTGATGCGGCGCGAGCAATCCTAGGTAGACGATCACCTTGCGGTCGGGGCCGATCCCGTAAGTGGCGCGGCGGGCGTCACGCTCGGCGCGACTGAGCAGCCTTGGCCGGAAGCGGGTCGTATCGACCCCATCGGCGACGGTGCTCACCCGCTTGCTCCCAAGTCCAAAATCCCGTTCCAGCACGGTTGCCGCATTGCGCGTGCTGGTCACGATCGCCGAGGCGGCGCGATTGGCGATCCCTTCCAGCATCCGGGTCGGCCCGTGGAGAAAGCTGTCGCGCTTGAGGAAACCGTGGTCGATCATCTCCGCTGTCAGGCTCCCCTGATAGTCGAAGAGGAGCGGTCGGCGCAGGATCTGCGACAGTACCCCGCCGATGATCGCCCCTTCATGCAGGTGGGCATGGATAATGTCCGGGCGGAACGTCAGCGCCGTTGCTACCGTGCTCAGTGAGAGTGCCGCATCGAGATAAAGCTTGTGGCGCGAGGAGCCGACGACCGCGCGCCGTGGTCCCGGCGGGCCGAGACTGCGCCGGATTGTCAGATCCGGTACGGGTCCACCATTGTGATAGGTGCAGACGGTGACGCGATGGCCGCGCTCTTGCAGGCCACGCGCCTCTTCGAGAATACGGACGTGGCAGCCGTAGTCGGCGAAAAAGGAGGTCGGCGCGATCATCAGCACGCGCAAGCGATCGCGCCTTCGCACCGTGTCACTCCTTTCCTGTCCCGTCACCCGCCTACTTCCCCATTTCCCTCGACTGTTGGAATACCTCGATTGTACCTGAACGGACAGGTTCGGGGCAAGCGTTTTTCGGTGATTTTGGAGCCAATATACCTCATAACCTGTAGTACGAACGCGGATTGTCTGATTTGCTAGCGCTGCTCTTCCCTTCCCTGTACCGCCCGGCTAGCGTGTGCTGCTCGGTCTGCTGGCTTGTCGTCGGTGAGTGGACCGTGATTGTTGGGCGTCGTATTATCGGCAAAATGGTGGCGCGTGCGACCGCTGATCGGTAAGCAGCAGCGACGGAGGATGACGGACCGATGACGAATCACGCGGAGCTGGGTGCCTGGCTCGATGAGCGGCAGGAGCGGTTCATCGCGATTGCCCACGATATTTGGATGCGACCGGAACTCGCGCTCGCGGAGACATATGCCTGCAGTCGGCAGGCGGATGATCTGACCGCCGACGGCTTCGCCATCACCCGCAATGTCGGCGGGTTGCCGACGGCATTCATGGCCGAGTGGGGCAGCGGCGCGCCGATCATCGGCTTCCTTGGCGAGTACGATGCCCTGCCGAATCTCTCGCAGCGGGCGGAATCGGCGCAAGGACAGGCGCTCGTCGGTGGCGCGGGGCATGGCTGCGGTCATAACTTGCTCGGCACCGCCTCCCTCGCGGCGGCGTCCGCGGTCAAGGCGTGGCTGCAAGAGACCGGTCAACCGGGGACGGTGCGTTATTACAGTTGCCCCGCCGAAGAGATCGGCGCGGGCAAGGTCTTCATGGCGCGTGCCGGTGCCTTCGATGGCCTCGATGCCGCGATCACCTGGCACCCTGGCGAGAAGAATACGGTCTGGGGTGCCAGCAGCCTGGCGATCGACCATATCAAGTTTCGTTTCCACGGGCAGACCGCCCACGCGGCGGCGGCACCGGAACTGGGTCGTTCGGCGCTCGATGCGGTCGAGTTGACGAATGTCGGCGTCAACTTCATGCGCGAACATATCATCGAGCAGGCGCGGATCCACTATGTGATCACCGATGGCGGCGGTGCCCCGAACGTCGTCCCCGACGACGCGGAAGTCTGGTACTTCATCCGCGCCCCCCACCGCGCACAGGTGGAGGACTTGACCACCTGGGTGCGGAAGATCGCGCGTGGTGCCGCAATGATGACCGAGACACGCCTGGAAGAGCATGAGATCCACGGCCTGCACAACTATCTGCCGAACCGGACCCTCGCCGATGTCGCGGGTGCCGCCTTGGAGAGGCTCGGGCCGATCGATTTCACCGCCAAGGAGCGTGAGTTCGCCGCGCGGGTCGTCGCCGGATACCCCGAAGCGATCCGCGCCGGGGCGTTGCGTTCGCTCGATCTGCCCGCGAGTGTCGTTGGGCAGTCGCTCCTCGCCGATTATTTCCCGCTGAGCGATTGGGGCGAGACCCTTTCCGGTTCGACCGACGTCGCCGAGGTGAGTTGGATCGCGCCGACGGTGCAGGTGACGACCGCCTGCTGGGCACCGGGCGTACCGGGACATAGCTGGGGGATCACCGCCTGTGGCGGGA
>DATCMP010000584.1:0-4765 GCA_036563365.1 Thermomicrobiales bacterium | reverse complement strand
GAGGACACCGATCGAGGGTCATGCCAGCACGGGGATTCGTTCCGATGATGCTACAGAGGGAGGCCAATCATGAAGAAATGGGAGTTGGTTAAACAGGCGCGGCGTGCCACGTTCGGGTTGTTGATTTTGCTCGCACTGGGTTGCAACATTGCGACTACCAGCAGGGCGGCCGCACCGGCCCCGCTGTTGAGGATAGTGCATGCCTCTTCGGACGCACCGGCGATCGACGCCTATCTCAACGGGCAGAAAGTCGCTACCGCGCCGCAGTTCGCCGCCGTGACACCATACACTACCGTACCGGCTGGGAACGCGACTATCCAGGCTCTCGCTGCCGGGGCGGGACCAAGCGGTATCACCTTCCTCAGCACCACTGTCGACCTGCGCGAGGGATCAGCCTATACACTCGTTGCCGCCGATCGCCTAGCGCAGATGGCCCCGGTCCTGCTGGACGATACCCTCGGTGTGGCGTCCGATGGGCAGGCGCGCGTCCGTCTGGTCCACGTTTCGCCTGACGCGCCGCCTGTCGCGGATGTGGCAGTGGTCGGCGGCCCGATCGTCGCTCGCAACCTCCCCTTTAAGGGGGCGACAAGCTACCTAGCAGTTGCCCCCGGTACCTACGCTTTCGAGATCCGTCCGGCCGGCACGACCCAGGCGGTAGCGACGACACCCGCCCTCAACCTGGCCGCAGATCGCAGCTACAGCGCCTTCGTCATGGGTCAGTTAGGGGATAATACTTTCCGCGCGGTGATCGCCGAGGATAACGCCGCTAGCGGCGGCGTCGCGGGCGTCCCTTCCACCGGTGGCGGCGGGATGACGGCCCACACGTCCGCCCCGCTCTTTCTCGTTCTGCTCAGCACCTGGCTTACGGTGGGGATTTATGGGCGGCGGATGTGGAACATGGTATTGACGCGGTAGGCGACTGTCTTGGCGGCATGCCGCCAACGCTTGACATAGAAGCGTCGGTGCCCCCGGCAGCCCAGGCTGGGTGGACGAGGCCATCGCCGCGGCGGTCGAGGTGAGCCAGCCGACTGTCTGCCGGGTCCGACAGCGCTTCGTCGAGCGTTGGCTAAAGGCGGCCCTCAACCGCCAGGCCCCACGCCGCGCCTACGAGCGCAAGCCGGATAGGGCACAGGAGGCGCGGCTGGTGGCGGTCGCCTGCGGCGCACCGCCCCTACGATCCCCGCCGCCCGCTGGTCTGCATGGTTGCGATCAACGTCCAGACACCGTGCGACAGGCGCCCTCCCCTACCGGTCCGGCCCGGCCACCCGGCGTGCGCGGACGACGAGTACGAGCGGGGCGGCCTGGTCAACCTGTTCCTCTGCTGCGAGCTGCTGGGTGCCAGCGCTAAGCGGACGTGACCGCGCGGCGCTGGCGCGTCGACCGGGGCCAACGCGTAAAACGAGCGGAAACGGATCATCGAATGGCGGCAAAACGCGGAGGTACTGGCGAGGGTTGTGCTCTCGCAGCCTCGATCAGAGCAATCCATTGACGGAGGCGACGCTGTACCGCTCGAGCGCCGGACCCATACGCTCGATCACGCGGTCCCAATTAAGATGCTCTTCGGTACGGCGACGACCTGCCGCCCCAAGCCGGGCCGCATATGCAGGATCGTCGAGCAACCGCAGGAGCGCCCCGGCGAGGAGTTCGGGGTCGTCCGGCGGTACGAGCACGCCTGTCTCACCGTCGCTGACAATCTCCGGGATACCGCACACCTTAGTACTCACACACGGTATCCCATGAGCCATCGCCTCGATAAGCGCACCCGGGAAAGGATCGAAGCGCGAGGGCAAGCAGAAGACTGTGGCCTCCGCATACAGTTGCGCCAGTTGGCGCTTGTCTGCGATACGTCCGATCGATTCGACCCCGGCCTCAACGGGCACGACGGGGCCGACAATTTGCAGGCGCGCTTCGGGGCGCTGCGCTCGAACCGCGCGGAAAGCCGCGATCAGCGTGTCGCACCCTTTCCGCGCGAACTCTTTCCCGACGAAGAGGATAGTCGGCGCATGTTCCTCCCCCAATCCGGTCCGCGCGGTCGCCACGTCGATGTTGACCCCGCCGCCCACGACACTGATCCGCTCGGGCGGGATAGCGTAGAAACTGCCCAGTGTCTGCGCCACGTAGTGCGCCATCACGAAGATATGGTTCGCGCCTTGATACAAGGCGCGTTCGCGGGCATACCAGTGCGCCAGACGCCGCCCGCGCAGCGGATTCCAGTCCGGCCATCCCAGCGCGGAATCGCGATACGTGTTATCCAGGTAGAGCATGTAGGGCGCGCCCTGCGTGTGGAAAAGCCCGTTGAGTTGCAGGACCAGGTCATACGGTTCGGCAACGGCACCGAGCTTGACGCGCGTTCGGCGGGAGATCAGATCGAAGGCGAGGAGGTTCTTGAAGTAACGCTCGATCCAGCGCGTACGCTGCGGGTGGAAGGTGGCGAGGGCCACGAGCGCCTGCTGCCAAAGCGGCAACCGGGTGTCCACGCGATCTACCAACGTATAGCGCCGCTCCAGCGCGTTGAAGAGGCTGCGGGGCACCCCCGAGGTGTCATGCGGACTGTGGGGGTCCCCGCGCGAGATGCCGACAAACCGTAACGGCGATATCTGTGTCGGGCGGCGATCGGCGGGTATGTCCACCGGTGCAGGCGAGGCGATAACATTCATGGCGTTCCTCTTTCTCGTATCCGTGATCTGCACGCATGGTTTCGACCGGGAGGGGAGCGCGCTCCCCTTGAGCTCCTCCGCTACAGTAGACGACCGGTCGCAGGGTCCGATACAGAGTAGTGCCGTCAGCGTCCGCTGATAGGCGAGCTCGCGAATGAGCATTGAGGGTAAGACCGGGTGAACTCCAAGTGACCGAACCTGGTCGTGCTGCGTGAGCTCCGTGATAGACCCAAATGGCGATTCGACAAAGCTGATGCTCAGTCGCTACCAACACCGGTGTACCACCCCTACCACACCCGGGGAGCACGATAGCAGGGCGCGGTTGAGGATCGGTTGCGCCCCGCCTCAGCTCGCCCGCCCCTCATCCAGGTCAGTGCACCAGTACCAGCGTTGGGCCTTCCCAGAGATCCGACCGATCACGCCCTTCGACTCCAACTCGCCGAGGTGACGAGCCAGGGCCATACGCCCTAGCCCAGCTCGTGCCACGATCTATAGCGTGGTCAACGCAAGCGAAGAATAGCGAAGCATGCCGACGATGAAATCCCACGCGCGTCGCAATTCAACTCAATCCTGCCCATCACAGCCCTTCAGTCATGTGCCAATCATGCACCTCGCGAGGGGAATAACAGAACATTGGTTCCGAAGACTCAAACGGATCTGGCTCGCTTGTCGGGCCACTTTCGAGCGCGCGACTGGTGCCCGATGTGCCATGCCGACGCGGGCGGCGCGCACGGCGGTCTTCGAGTGGCTCGAAATATGGTACGACCAACAGCGTCGCCACTCGGCGCTCGCCTATCGGGTGCCGTCGCCCACGAGGAGCAGGTGTTGTTGTTGTAGGATCCGACCGCCTAGCGTCACACTATCCGCAGAAACGGAACAATCTCACGGTCGCTACTGACCCCGCTACGCCACCCGCCACCGTGCCCGGCGTAGCAGGGCAGCGTGCACCATCGTGCGGGCAACGGCCAGGGACTGGGCAAAGAGCGCCGGTGCGGGGTGAATGCCCGCACCGGCAACGCCGAGAGAAAGGAAGCTTCAATCAGTACTACGTCGCCGCTGGGGTGCAGGGATGGGGGCGGAGCACTAATGGTCGTCAGGAGTCCGAGGTCGGAGCATGGGGTTCGCCAAGGTGGGCCGCTTCGGGGTTACGCGCGGGATCGTAGATGCGCCCATCCCGACGCCGGGCGTACCCGCGCAGCACATAGCGGCGCATCCCGAGGAACCAGGCGTAGCCCCGGGCCGCGCGGCGGTGGCGCCGGAGGGCGGCACCGCCCAGCAGGCCCAGGAGCAGGAGGGCCACAATCGCCGTCGCGCCGGTCACCATGATCCCTCCGTCCCCCGGGGAACACGGGCCGTCACCGGCCACCAGCCACCGGCCACGCTACCCCTCAAGTCGCACGCCCCGCGCCGGAGTGCTCGTGCCGCATACGCAAGCGGCGACGGAAGGCCAGGCCGAGGGCGAGGGTCAGGAGCGCGGTCGCGGCTGCCCACGGGGGGGCCGTCGCCCCGTGCCCGCCGCCGGTGCTTGGCAACGCGGCCGGCGGCGGGGCCGACGCGGTCGGGGCCGCGGCCTGTGTCGCGGTCGCCGCCGCCGGCGCGGTCGCGGTGCCGACCCGGGTTGCGGTCGCCCCGGCGGCGGGCGTCGCCGTGGCCGCGCTCGCCGGGGAGGCGGCGAGGGCGATCTGGCCGCGGATCTCGCCGGGCGGGAGGTCGCCCGGCTGGAGGGTCGCCGGGGTGGCGCCGCCGCCGGTGTGGATGTTGACGTAGGCATTCCCGGCGTCCATCTGCGCGATCAGCTCCGCCAGCGGCCGCCCCTGCAGCGGCCCGACCAGCTGCGCCGCGGTCGCCGTCCCCTGCCCGATCACCCCGCTCTTCGGCCCGCCCGCCGGGGGGGCGGTCGGCACGAGCGGCAGGACGATGTCTCCGTTCGCCCCCCGCGGCCCGAGGTGGATGTGGCCCATCGTCACGTTGGCGATGTCGCGCACCGTCACGGTGTAGGTCAGCGACTGCCCGTCGGGGCTGACCTGGAAGGTCGCCTCGCCGCCGGCGGGGGTGGCGCGCGGCGGCACCTCCTCGCCGCCCGAGAGCGGCGCCGCGTAGCCCGCCCC
>DATCMP010000583.1:0-3162 GCA_036563365.1 Thermomicrobiales bacterium | reverse complement strand
TCGTACTTCGTAGTTCGTACTTCGTACTTACTCGTCACGCCCCCCGATACATCCGCAACGCCTCCGCGAGCCGCGCTTGTGCGGCGGCATTGTTCGGCGCGAGATTGATGATGACATGCCCGACACCAAGAGCTTCGTATTCGCGCAGACCAGCCGCGACCTCTTCGGCAGAGCCAGTGAGAACCTTCTTCGGATCATCGACGGGCATCGACACATCGCCGAGATCGGGGTAGGCCACCTGCACGCCTGCGGTCACTTCGAGTGTCTGCGAGTCGCGACCGACCTCGCCGCAAGCCGCCTCCAAATCAGCGCGGCGCGGCAGCAGATCGGTCGGATTGCCGAACCACGCGCTGTTCCAGCTATTGGCGTGCTCCGCCGTCAGACGCAACATCCGTGGCCCCTTGGAGGCGATCAGGACGCGCACACCGCCCTCGCGCGGAGCCGGATGCATCTCGCACTCGGGGGCGCTGTAGTACTCGCCGTGGAAATCGACCTTGCCCTCTTTCACCAGCGGCACGATGATCTTGATCGCCTCCTCGAAACGCCCCGCCTTGTGATCGAACGGCAGCCCGAACGCATCGAACTCCGGCTGATGCCAGCCCGCGCCCAGGCCCAGGATCAGTCGCCCGTTGCTGATCTCATCGAGAGTGATCGCCATCTTCGCCAACACCGCCGGGTTGCGGAACGCCGTGCAGAGGACGATCGAGCCGATCTCCACCCGCTGCGTCGCCTCGGCCAGCGCGGACATCAAGGTCCAGCACTCCCACGGGCCGGAGGTCGGGCGATCGGGCCAGCGATAGATCAGGTGGTCGAAGATCCAGACCGAGTCGAAGCCGGAGGCTTCCGCACTCTGCGCCAACGCGCGGATCTCCCCATACGCCGGGATTTCCCGTGTCTCGGGGTTCATGGCAATCGGCAGGACAACGCCTATCTTCATCATCGTCTCCTCATAGCACACAATGATCATCGGCGCATCGTACCACGCGCGGCCAGAGGCGTCCTCCGTGGCCGCACCCAGCAACCATCTCGACCGCATCGCGCCGCAATCTCTGTTACCATGCGTGGCAGAACGGCGAATGAAAACTGGAGGGACGATGACGAACAAAGGCTACCCGCACGAGCGGTTCCTGATCGATCTGCCCTGGCTCCAGGAGCGCCTCGGTGATCCCAGGTTACGGATCATCGATGCCCGACCGATAGCCGAGTATGCCAACGGCCATCTACCAGGCGCGACCAACGTTGATTTCTATGCGTTACGCACCGAGGATACCGATCCACCGGGAGTGGAAGACTGGCAAGACCGCCAGCTCGCCGCCCTGCGCGCGGCGGGCATCAACGACGACTCGCTCGTCGTCGTCTACGATGAGCAGTCGCTGACGAATGCGGCGCGCGGCGTCTGGGTGCTCGACTACTTCGGCCATCGGTCGGTGCAGATGCTCGACGGCGGCCTCAGCGCCTGGATCGAGGATGGCGGATTGTTGACAACCGATCTTCCCATGGTCGCGCCGGGCAATATCACCCCGGCGTTCGACCGCGCGAAGCTGGCGACCTACCGCGACATCATCGACCGCCTCGACAATGCCGACACGGTTATCCTTGATACGCGGCGGATCACGGAATATCTCGGACAGGAGCAGCGCACCAAGCGCAGCGGCACGATCCCCGGTTCGGTCTACCTCGAATGGACCAACCACCTGGACGAGGATGGGATGATCCGCAACGCCGACGAATTGCGCGCCCTCTTCGCCGCGCACGGCATCACCCCCGACAAAGAGATCATCCCATTCTGCGGCGGCGGTTATCGCTCGGCGCACGCCTATCTCGTCCTGACGATGCTCGGTTATCCGCGCGTCCGCAACTACCTCGGCTCGTGGGGCGAGTGGGGCAACCGCGACAACACGCCGATCGTGATCCCGCAACAGTAACAGTAATGGCGACGCGCCGCTGATACGCCGCGATAAAGGAGTATTCGGATGACCATGATCAAGGGGCTGGCGGAGATCGTGCTGAATGTGCGCGATCGGGGGGCCGCCCTGGCTTTCTACCGCGACCTCCTCGGTCTGACGGTCATCTCACCGCCCGACCGCCCCGGCCCGATCTTTCTGCAAGCCGGACCGGCGCAAGTCGGTATCCCCCAGATGATCGTGCTGGTCCCCTTGCCAACGGGCAGCGCGGCGTTCACGCCCCCGCGCACCCTGCACCACCTCGCCCTGACCGTCGCGCCGGAGGACTTCGACCGCCTGCAAGCGCACCTCCAGGAACAGGGCTTCGCGACGCGCGGCGGTCAGCACCCTGTCATCCCCTCGCGCACCCTCTACGTCGATGACCCCGATGGCAACGAAGTCGAATTCATCTGCACCGCCTAATGCCCCGGCCTCGCCCGCCCTTGCGGGGCGGGTCGCCGCAGCCGCGGCGGGGAGCGGTCAAACTCGCTTGTCGCACCAGAAAGGACACCTCCATGACGGCCACCACCACGCCACCGGCGATCGCCGCCGCACGCGAAGCCGAGTTCCCGATCTTCCGCGATTACACCTACCTCAACACCGCGGCGCAAGGCAGCTTGCCGAATCGGACGGTGCGCGCGATCACCGCCACCGCCGAGTCGGCGCAATATCCGGGCACCGACCGCGCCCTGCCGAGCCCCGAGCCGATCGTCCGTGAGCGTCTGGCCCGCCTGATCGGGGCCAGCCCCGCCGACCTCGTCTTCACCAGTAACACCACGCACGGGATGAATATCTGCGCGCAGGGGATCGATTGGCAAACGGGCGATAATGTCGTCCTGCCGGAACACGAGTTCCCGTCGCTCTCCTATGCCTGGTTCCACCTGCGCGAGCGCGGCGTGGAGGTCCGCTTCGTCCCCTTCGCGGGCGCAGGCCCAACGGTCGAGGAGATCATGGCGCGGGTCGATGGGCGCACCCGCGTGGTCGCGTGCAGTGCGATCACCTGGAATACCGGTTGGCGCGCCGACCTGGAGACGCTGGGGGCGCGGTGTGCCGAGCGTGATGTCCTGCTGATCGTCGATGGGATCCAGCTCATCGGTGCCCGCCGCGTCGATGTCAAGGCGGCCAAGATCTCCGCGTTCTCGTTCCATGGCTACAAGTGGCTCCTCGCGGGCTTCGGCCTCGGCTGCCTCTACGTCGCCCCCGAGGCGGTCGAGCGGAT
>DATCMP010000581.1:0-8860 GCA_036563365.1 Thermomicrobiales bacterium | reverse complement strand
TTGGGGCTGGCGGCGGGGACGATCGCCGATCGCAATGAACGGTCGCGGCAACTCTTTGCGGTCGCCGCGACCGCCCTTGTCCTGATGCTCGGTTTCTACTGGCTGGCCGCGAGTGGCGCGGTCAGGGTCTGGCAGGTGGTGGCGATCGCGTTCATTGCGGGTTGCGTGCAGGTCTTCGACACGCCAGCGCGGCAATCGCTGGTGCTGGATACCGTGCCGGGCGAGCTGGCCGAGCGGGCGGTGGCGCTGAACGCCTTCGCCGGGCGGCTCGCGATGGCCCTCGGGGCATTCGCGGCGGGAGCGATCATCGCGTTCGGCGGTGTCGCGCGGTGTTATCTGGCGATCGCGGCGATCCACGCCTGCAACGCCGCCCTGGTGGCGACCGTGCGGATCGCGCACACGCGGCGCGGGACGGGGACATTGCCGCCGTTCAGTGAGGCCCTGCGCGGTGCCGCGCGGCTGGTCATCGACGTTCCGGCGATCCGTATCCTGATCACGGCGGGGATCGCCTGCGAGATTTTTGCTTTCTCGAATGGGACCGCCCTGCCGATCGTCGCGCAGGATGTGCTGCGCGCCGGGGCCGAAGGGCTGGGCACGCTGAACGCCGCCGTGGCGGTCGGTGGGACGATCGCCGTCCTCCTCCTCTCGCTCCTGCCGCAGCGCGTCCGCCGCGAACCGTGGCTCGGCGCGGCCTTTGTCGTCTATGGCCTGTCGCTGCTGGCGCTCGGGTCGACGCGATCGCTGATCGTCGCCACGGCAATCCTGGTAGTGACCGGGATCTGCGCCGGGGCGTTCGATGTCTTGCAACAGACGTTGATTCAGTTGGCCGTGCCGCGTGAGCAGCGCGGACGCGCGGTCGGCGTCTGGGTCCTGGGACTCGGTTCCGCGCCGGTCGGGCATCTCGAGATGGGCTTCCTGATCGCGCTGATCGGCGCGCCGAGCGCCCTGCTGATCAATGGTTCCCTCACCGTCCTTTCCGCCGCCATCCTCCTGATCTGCGCTCCCGTTTACCGCTGGGGGGCGCACGGGCCTCGCCCGCAGTGGGTAAAATAGGGGCGATGGCCGCGTTCCCCGATTGCAGGATAGGCCCGCACGAACGGCTGAGTGAGGATCTGTATCGGTGATGAGCGAGCGGGAACAGTTACGCGGTGCGTGTTGTGTTCCCGCTCGTGGGGGCACGACTACCGCGTCTGGCGCAACCGCCTGGCCCGCCACTAGCGCTGCCGGATCGCTCGATCACGGACTTGTCGCCATCCCTGGCGGTATGTTCCAGATGGGGACCGCCGATACCGAAGGCTTCCCCGCCGATGGCGAGGGGCCGGTGCGCTCTGTCACCTTGCGCCCGTTTCGGATCGCGCGCTACGCCGTGACCAACGACCAGTTCGCCGCGTTCGTCGCCGCGACCGGCTATCGGACCGGGGCCGAGCGCGAGGGTTGGTCGTTCGTCTTCAACCTGCTCGTCCCCCCGGCGCGACGTGGTGCGGCGCGCGGCATTGCCGGGGGGGCACCCTGGTGGCTGGGTCTGCCCGGTGCCTGCTGGCACGCGCCGGAAGGGCCGGGCTCGACCCTCAAGGGGCGGGGTGATCATCCGGTGGTCCACACCTCGTGGGACGATGCCGTTGCTTATTGCGCCTGGGCCGGTGTACGGCTGCCGACCGAGGCGGAGTGGGAGTGCGCGGCACGCGGCGGGCTGCACGGGGCGCGGTATCCGTGGGGCGACGAGTTGACGCCCGGTGGCAAGCACCGCTGCAATATCTGGCAGGGGCAGTTCCCCGCCCGCAACACCCGCGCGGATGGCTACCTGGGGACCGCGCCGGTGGGCGCGTATCCCCCGAACGGTTATGGCCTTTACAACGTGGCAGGCAATGTCTGGGAGTGGTGCGCCGACCGGTTCAGCGCGACGCAAGGTCGTTCTGCAACGCGCACCGACCCGACTGGGCCGATGACCGGCACGGCGCGTGTCCTGCGCGGCGGCTCGTATCTCTGCCACCGTTCCTATTGCAACCGCTACAGGGTCGCCGCGCGCAGTAGCAACACCCCCGATAGCTCGTCCGGCAATACCGGCTTTCGCGTCGCCGCCGATGCTTGAGCTGCGGCAAGTCTTAGCCGGACGTTTATGCGTGAGTATGGCATGCGGTTGAAACCGCGCCTGGGGGTGGCTGCGGCCACCACGAAACCGCCCTACGGCGGTTAGGTTTGTCAGCATCGCAGTGGCTCTACTTCCAAGCAGTGCCTTGCAATAATCCTAACCGGCGCAGGCCGGTTTTGTGGCGACCGCCGTCGCCCCCAGGCGCGGTTTCAACCGCCCGCCACCGCCCACCCCCTCTCGTCTACGTCCTGACGCTCAAGCCTCGGCCTTGCCGGTGGGCAGATCGAGTCCGGCGATCTGCGCGTAGAGCCGCGCGACCGAGGCGTCGTCGTCGCGCCCCATCCCGGCGGAGGCGGTCATCAGGAAGAGTTGCAGCGCCGAGGCGGCCAGCGGTGTGGCAAAGCGCTCCGACCGCGAGATGTCCGCGACGATCCCGAGGTCCTTGGTGAAGATCTCGACGGCGCTGCGCGGCGAGTAATCGCCTTCCAACACATGCGGGATCCGGTTCTCGAACATCCACGAGTTCCCTGCCGAGCCGGTGATCACCTCATACACCTTGGCGAGGTCGAGGTCGAGCCGTTTGGCGAAGGTGATCGCCTCGCAGGCGACCGCGATGTGGACCCCGGCGAGGAGCTGATTGACGATCTTGTACGCCGCGCCTTTGCCCGGTTCATCGCCGAGATCGTGCAGGGTCGCCGCGAGGGCGTCCAACGCCGGTTGCGCGGCTGCGAACGCTGCGCGTGAGCCGGAGGCGAGGATCGTTAGCTCCCCTTGCGCGGCGCGTTGCGCCCCACCGCTGATCGGGGCGTCGAGGTAGAGCAGGCCCGCCTCGTGTACCTCCGTGGCGAACTCGCGGGCGCGTTCCGGGGCCATCGTGGCGCAGGAGATGATCACGCTGCCCGGCTGCGCCGCCGCGACGAGTCCCTGCGGGCCGAAGAGTGCCCCTGCGGTCTGATCGGCGTTGACGACGACCACGACGATGATCGTGGCCTCGGCGGCGGCGCTGGCTGGGGACTCCGCGCCATGCCCACCCTCCGCCACGAACCGTGCGACCACCTCCGGGCGCACGTCGTAGCCGGTGACGTGAAAACCGGCATCGACGAGCGACTTTGCCATCCCGAACCCCATCGAGCCCAGGCCGATCACCGTTATCCGCTTATTGCCCACCTGCTCGGCCATCGCGATTCTCCTTCTGCTTATCGTCTTCTGCGTGTCCCCGCACCCCGCGCGCCGCTTTCAAACAGCCTGGATAGGGGAGCCTGCTGATAACAGGGTGCGAAATGGTCCCATCCTATAGCCGTTCGCACCGGTGGGACGTATTGTACGCCCGGCACGCGCCCACCGCGCCCTACTCAGACGACCAGCGCGATCCCGAGGAAGGCGATCAGCGTGCCGACGATATTGCGGCGTGTCGGGCGCTCGGCCAGGAAGATCATCGCGCCGATCAGCCCGAAGATCGGGGCCGAGGCGTTGAGGGTCGCCGTCTTCGATGCGCCCGCCAGCTTGATCGCGTTGAGGTAGCAGATTCCACTCCCCATGCTGACCAACCCTGCCAGGAAGAGCGGCCAGTACCGTTGGCGCTCGATCTTCCACGGTGCCTCGCGGCGCTCGGCCACGCTGATGATGGCGCAGATGATCGCGCTGAACGGCAGCCGGATCATGTTGGCGGTGATCAGGTCGATGTCGGTCACGGCTACGCGTGTCAGGGTTGTCGCGCCCGCAGCGCAGAGGGCCGAGGCCAGGGCCAAGCCGACGCCGATCCAGTGATTCGCGGTGAGCGCCTTGTGCTGGGCCAGCTCCGCTTCGAGCGGGCGACGCGGCAACGCCACCAGCACCACCCCGGCGATCACCAGCAGCGCGCCAACAACCGCCTGCGGTCCGATCTGCTCACCGAGGAAGGCCGCCGCGACGATCAGGGTGAGGAGTGGGTAGCATGACGCGATCGGCATCGCGAGAGCGATCCCCAGGCGCTTGATCGCGGTGAATTGCAAGATGTCGCCGATTACCATACTCAGCAGGACGGCGAGCAGCAGCACGCCCAACGTCCCTGCGGGGATCGTGAAGAGGTCGGAAGGGCTCCGCAACGAGAAGAAGACAACGGCGAAGCAGAGCGTCGAAAAGGTGTTGCGCCAGGTATTCGCGGTAGCCCCACCAAGCTTGACCACCTGGCCGCGCAGGAGCAAATTCGTCGCCGCCCAGAGCGCCGCCCCGATCAGTGCCAGTGCCGCGCCCACGTCGCCCCCTTTGTCACCGGTGTGTCGTTGCTCACGTACAGCCGGAGGGACTGTAGCACAGGGTAGGGTGGGACACCGGGTTGGGATGGATGTCCCCGTTGGGGCGGCTGCCCTGGGCATATAGTGTTGCGGGTGTGGGCCGCCGGATGAACCCGGCGACCCATGTTTACCGTAATCCGCTAATCCTGTGTTTCACACGAACACGACGCCGATGAGCAGCACACTGATGATCAAGTCGGCGGCGACATGAAAGGCACGCTTTCGCTGATTGACACCCTCGGCGAACCACGGCAAATCCGGCCAGCGCATCACCGTGACAACGACACCGCCAGCGAGCAACCCAACCGCGAGGAGCCAGACTGCTGCGGGGACGATGACCCAGTTGACGAGCAGTGATGCGAGGGCGAAGGCCGACACCGCGGTGAAGAAGCTGGTAATCAACGCCCAGCGATCGAGGCTGGCGTTTTTGCCACCGCTGCGCCAGGCGCGCAGGGGAAACGACACTACGAGCCAGAGGAAGATCGCGACCATGACGATTGGGCCGATGAGGGAAAATGCGTTCATTCGCCCGCTCCTGTGATAAGGGTTTCGCCAGCGTTCGTTACCGACGCGGCGGTGTTCGAGAGGATGATGATCGCGCGACCATTGGCACGGTCGAGGAAGATGGCGCTGGCGAAGCCACCGGTGCCGCCGTTGTGCCAGGTCAGCGTCTTGCCATCGACCTCCTCGGTGAGCCAGGCCAGGCCGATTCGTTGTTCATCAGCGGCCCATTGCGGTGTCAGCGCCGCCATCCCCGGCGCAGTACCATCGAGCAATGCCTGGGCGTAGCGGGCCATATCGGCGGGCGTCGAGCGGATACCGCCGGCGGGGGCAGAGCCGTTGAGGGTCCACGCCGCTTCGTCTTTGCCCGACACGCTATAGCCGGTCGGTGCATCACCCGGTAGATTCTCGGCACGCACCGGGATAAGGCTCGCTGTCATACCAAGGGGCTTGAAGATTCGCTCCTGCACGAGTTGCGCGTAATCCAGCCTGGTTGCGGCGGCGAGGGCTTGCCCCAATAGCGCGGCCCCCAGATTCGAGTAGCGGAATTGCCCGCGATCGGTGAGGGCGGCTGACCGCGCCTGCTCGACCAGACCAGCGACATCCTGGACATAGGGGTCTTTGTGGATGAGCGAGAGCAGGTAGGAGGGCAGTACATCTTGCGGTCGTGTCGCGAGGCGGGGCAGCCCGGAGCGGTGACTCGCTAGCTCAGCCAGAGTGACATCGGCGACCGCCGCACCGTCGAGCGGCAAGAGTTCGCCCACTCTCGTCTCCGCCTTAACCTCACCCCGCTTGATTGCGTCGGCCAAAAGCAGCGAGGTGAACGTTTTGGTGATCGAGCCGATCTCATACTGGGTCGTTTCGCTCGCGCCGAAGTGGGCATAGGTGACCTTGTCGCCCTCGATGGACGCGACGCTGACCCGATCGAGCGCCCCGGTCAGGAGCGGTCGCGCCCGCGCGGCCAATTGGGGATCGCCGGTGACGTTCGTGGAGAGCGAAGGTGGCCTGGGCATCGTCAAGGTGCCGAGCAGGGCCACGACAACCGCGAGGGCGATCGCGATCAGCGCGCGCGATAGGGTGAGTGTACGCATCACAAACTCCTTCCTTTCGCCGCCGTGAGGATCACCAGGAGTGGCACGACCCGGTCGGCGGGGATGACGTAGCGCCCGCGCGTCCTGGCCGCGAGCCAGCCCGCCGCCACCAGGTTGTTGATGTGGTGATAGACCTGCCCCGAGGTGCCGAACGTCGCCAACTCGCTGAGTTCCGCGACGGTCTGGGTGCCACGCAGGATCGCTTGGAGGAGGCTGAGTCGCACCGGATTGCCGATCGCGCCGAGGCTCCGCGCGAACTCGGACCAATCTTGCTCGAAGAGTTCTTCGGCCAGGGTGCCGTATTGCCACTCGACCGGCCCCTGCGGCGTTTCGACAACTCCGGCGTAGAGGACCGCGCCTGACGCGGGGAGCGCCATCCCCTTCAGCGCGGTCAGCGCCCAGAACGGATCGGCGGTCGCCTGCGCCTCTTCCGGCGGGGTTGTGGCTGCCGCGCGTTCTCGCTCCGCACGTTCGAGCGCTGCGACGCGTGCTTCTAGGGCGGCAAATCGGTTGTCGTCGGCACCAATCTTCTCCATATTGAAAATATACGTAATTACGTAATCCTTGTCAATGGTGTTCTGGTGTATCGCCCGTGTAAAGCAGCGGATAGATTGGAGGCTGAAATGTGCGACTTTCGATAATGCAGCGAATGCG
This sequence comes from Thermomicrobiales bacterium, assembly GCA_036563365.1. Taxonomy (GTDB): domain Bacteria; phylum Chloroflexota; class Chloroflexia; order Thermomicrobiales; family CADCWN01; genus CADCWN01. The sequence continues at coordinate 2,252 of DATCMP010000581.1, read as the reverse complement.
GCGATAATGGTGGCGTCTGCTTCCATTGCGCTGATCCGGGGGCGCAATCGCTGAAATTAGCCAAGGAGAGAGCGATGAGTGAGCCGCGACCGCGCCTGGGGTTCATCGGGGTTGGGGCGATGGGGCAACCGATGGCGCGTAATCTGTTGAATGCCGGATATCCGCTTGCGTTCTGTACCAGCCGCGCCGCCGCCGCCGAGGTTTTGGCCGCTGTTGGCGGCGTCCATCTCGCCGATCCGGTGGCCGTAGCTGGCGCGTGCGATGTGCTATTGGTCTGTCTTCCCGCCGATGCCGAGATCGAGGCGACCTTGCTCGCGGAGGGCGGTGCGCTCGATGCGCTGCGCGAAGGGGGGAGAGTCATCGAACTCAGCACCGCTTCGCCTGCGATCGTGCGGCGACTCGATGAGCAGGCGGCGGCGCGCGGAATCGCGGTCCTCGATGCGCCGATCAGCGGCGGTACCAGCGGTGCGGAGGCGGCGACCCTGTCGATCATGGTCGGCGGCGCGGTTGATGATCTCGCCGCCTGCCGCCCGATCCTCGAAACGCTCGGCACGCAGATCTACCATGTCGGGCCGATCGGGATGGGCAAGATCTTTAAGCTCTGCAATCAGTATCTTGCGGCGGCGAATACCGCACTCGTCGGCGAGGCGCTGACCCTCGGTGCCGGGGCCGGTGCCGATCTCGCGTTACTGGCCGAGGTGATCGCCGCGAGTTCTGGAGCGTCCCGCGCCCTCGGTGGGGCGGTGCCGAATCTGCTCACCAGCGAATTGACGCCGGTCGGTTTCCGCCTCGATCTGATGCGGAAAGACCTCGGCCTGGCGCTGGCGCTCGGCGCGGAGACGCGCGCACCGCTGGCGACCGGTGCTGTCGCCTACCAACTCTACAATGCGGCGAGTGCTAGTGGCATGGGCGATCGGAACTTCTCCGAGTTGGGCAAACTCACGGCGCAATTGGCGGGGGTCTCGCTTGCTCCGGGGGATAAGGGGGTGGGGTAGCGGCTTGAGGGCGAGCGCGTCCCCAGGCATAAATTTTGCATCGTCGTTGCCAGGTACTATAATCGGATAGTACTCCCACCCGAACCGCACCCATCGCGGCTACCAATTCACGCCACTGATCGTTTCCCCAGTATGCACGGAACGCGCATGAGTGAGACGGCTGCCCCCCACATCGGGCTCTGGAGACAACGCCTGCGGCGCTTCTTGCTGCGTGGGCGCGGGGCCTTCACGTTCGTCGGCGGGATTTCGGCGGCCCTGGTGGCCGTCTTGCTCTATCAGGCGCTCGTGCCCGGCCCGCGCCAGTTGACGCCGAACGATGTGAACGCATCGGTCGCGCAGGCGTTGGCCTCGGTGACCCCCGCCCCGGCATACTCTGCGCGCGTGTACGCGGCGATCCGCCCAGCCTTTATCCTGATCCAGGTGCGTGGGGCCGGTGGTAGCGCTGCGACCGATGGCGGGCTTGGGAGTGGCGTCTTAGTCTCCGATCGCGGCGATATCCTCACCAGTCTGCACGTCGTCGCGAATGCCGCCGAGATTCAGTTGACCTTCGCCGATGGCACGAAGTCGCCAGCCCGAGTCACCGCTGAACAACCGGAGCATGACATCGCCGTCCTGCGGGCCACCCGGCCCCCCGCGCAGCTGATCCCGGCGACGCTGGGGAATCCGAACGCGATGAATGTCGGCGATGAGGCGTTCGTGGTCGGCAACCCGCTCGGGCTCTATAGCTCGATGAGCGCGGGGGTCATCTCCGGCTTCGATCGCTCGTTCGAGGTGCCGGGTGCGGAGCAACGCCTGGAAGGGCTGATCCAGTTCGACGCGGCGGTCAATCCCGGCAACTCCGGCGGGCCGCTGTTGAATCGCGATGGGCAGGTGATCGGGATCGTCACCGGGTTGGTCAATCCGACCGACGAGAATTTTTTCATCGGCCTCGGTTTCGCCGTGCCGATCGATGTTGCGGGCGGGGCAGCGGGCTTGCCACCGTACTAGGATCCGTTGATTCCTCTGATTCCTACCCCGTTGGCGGGGTAGCGTTGTCGAACCGATGAGCGTGGAGCGGGCATGGAACAGCGCGAAGATTCACAGGCCAGGTTGACGATCGAGCGCGTCCTCTACGAAGTGAAACGGGTGATCGTCGGGCAGGATCAGCTATTGGAGCGGCTGCTTGTCGCCCTCCTGGCGCGCGGGCATATCCTGGTCGAGGGGGTGCCGGGGCTCGCCAAGACGATGACGATCAAGACGCTGGCCGAGGCGGTGGGT
>DATCMP010000578.1:0-9252 GCA_036563365.1 Thermomicrobiales bacterium | reverse complement strand
AGCGGTAGGACCAACGACTGTCGCTGGCTCATCGCGGCGTCCGGCTCGGTCTCGCGGGTCGGAAGGCCAGCGTTGAGGGTGATATGCGCTTCCGCCAGGCGCAATTCTTCAACGAGGGTCGCTTCCGCCGCGCGCAACCCGCGCTCGAGATCCAGATCGGCCTCGCCGAGCCCCTGCCCGATCCGCCGTAGCAGCTGCGCCTCGCGCCCGCGCCGTTCGGCTTCCTGCACGCGCGCACGTTCGCGTGCCGCTAATTGCGCGGTGGTGATCGCGACCAGGAGGAAGAGGAGCAGGGCGACCCACTCCGATGGATCGGCGATCGTGAAGCCATGCTTCGGCAGGACGAAGAACCAGTCGAACGCCAGGAAGGAGGCGATCGAGGCGGCGATGGCGGGGCCGCGCCCGTAGCGGATCGCGGCCATCAGGACCGCCAGGAGGTAGAGCATCGGCAGATTACCGAGCGGGTGATAGCTCATGATCACGCCGATCAGCAGACTGATCGCGCCAACAGCACCCAGGGCGGCGCAATAGCCTAACCAACGACCGCGCAGCCCCGATCGTATATCCTCGACCATCCCGTTCGTTCTCCCACAAGGACGCCCACCACACCCTTCCATTGTAATCCTCCGACAAGGGCAAGAGAAGGGGTGCGGGGAAATTCCCCACACCCCGCGAGAGAGCGACGATCGCGCCCCCCGAATCTCCCGATCACCCCGGCCAGTATGCCAGTTCACCGGGGTTGCCCCCCACCCTCCCGGCTACCCCTCCAGGATCGCCAGTTGCTCTTCGACCAGCGCCACGAGTTCGGCCATCGTGGCGGCGTCGAAGACGAGTCGCGCCCCGGCGGCGGCGAAGAGATCCGGCAGCGGCACGGACGCGCCGAGGCTGAGGGCGCGGCGGTAGTCGGCCAACGCCCGTTGCGGATCGCGCAGGCTGTTGCGCCAGACCTGGAGCGCGCCGAACTGCGCGATCCCGTACTCGATGTAGTAGAACGGGTACAGAAAGATGTGCAACTGCTGGTACCAGCGCGCGACCCGCTCGGCATCCAAGCCGGACCAATCGACACCCGGCTCGAAGCGTGCCCGGATCCGGAGCCAGGCGGCATCGCGGGCGGCGGGATCGACCCCGTCGGCGTTGGTATAGATCCATTGCTGGAAGGCGTCGACCGACGCGATGTGCGGCAGCATGATCAGGATATTCTCCAGGTGCTCGATCCGGTCGCGCCGCAACTCCTCGTCGTCGTAGTAGCCGCCCTGCTCGCGCCCGAGATAGGGGGCGGTGAGGAGCTCCATCGACATCGAGGCGACCTCGGCCATCTCCGAGCCGGTGTGGCGCTGGAAGAGGAGCGGCTGCCCCTGCGCGGCGAAGTCGTGGAAGGCGTGCCCCGCCTCGTGCAGCAGCGTGTTCACATCGCCCGCCATCCCCGCCGCGTTCATGAAGATGAATGGTCGCCCGACGTGCGCGAAGCTGGTGCAATAGCCGCCCGGCGCCTTGCCGCGCCGACTGTCGAGATCGAGCAGCCGCTCCTCGACCATCGTGCGGAAGTAGCCGCCGAGGGTCGGATCGAGCCGCGTGAAGATCGCCACCGCCGGATCGATCAGCCCGGACACATCGGTGAACGGTGTGAGGGGTGGTCGCCCTTGCGGGTCCGGCCCGAGATCCCACGGGCGCAGGGTGTCGAGCCCCATCGCCCGTCGTCGCCGCTCCTGCCGCCGCGCCACCGCCGGGGCGACCGTCTCTTCGACCGCCGCCGCGAAACGCTCGCAGTCGGCGGGGCTGTAGTCGAACCGATCGTTCTGGCGGTGGGCGTAATCGCGATAATTCGCGAACCCCGCATTCCGCGCGATCCGTTGGCGGAGGCTGTATTGCTGCGTGAACAGTTCGGCCAACTCGTCGTGCGCGGCGATATATGGCTGTGCCCGCAGTCGGAACGCCCGCTCGCGAACCGTCCGGTCCGGGCTTTCCAGGAACGGCGCGAGCTGCGGCAGCGGCTTCTGCTCGCCCTCCCACTCGGCCAGCATCCCGCCGGTGATCTTCTGATACTGCGCGTTGAGCCGCTGCACCTCCGACCCGAGCGCGACATTCTCCTCGCGGAAGAGTTCGCGGCTGTTGCGGAAGTGCCGCACGGTCGTCTCCAGCCCCGGTCGCTCGTAGCCGAGATCGAGGAGCCGCCCGGCGAGGCGCACCCGCTGCTCGCCGCGCTGCGGGCCGATCTCGCTGGCGAAGCGGAGTTGCCGCGCCTCCTTGGCCGGGTCGGTCGTATCCACCGTATATTCGACCTCGGCGCGCGCCTCCGCTTCATCGAGCAGGGCATCGAGCGCCGACCAATCGGCCAGCCACCCTTCCACATTCGACCGATCGAGCTGGCGCGTCGCCAGCGCCTCGTAGTACGGCGCGAGGTCGGCCCAGGTCGCATCGGCGAACGCCGCCGCCGAATCGGGCAATGTTGAACTACTCATCGCTGTCATCCCTCCTGCCGCATCAGCTTGCCGCGTCAGCCTGTCACAGCGGACTGCCACAGCAGCACTTATCCTCGTTCACGGCGCAAGGGTAGCACGGGATTGCGTGCGGCGGCGATGGGAGGGATAGCCCCCCCTTGGCTCGCACCCGGATGAACCGGGTCTATCCTGCGGCAAGTCGGGGCGATGCGCGGATGAACCGGCTACTCTCCGCTCGGTGCCCCGCTGCCCGAAGGGCGTCCGCCCATGCGGGGAGAGGGGATGCAGCGTTGCATCGTGGTTGCTTCCCGCCGTCCAGCTTCGGGGGAAGGCACCGCCGCTTCAGCCAATCCCCACCCTAACCAGCGATCAACTCCACACTCCCCGCGGCGAGGAGTGCTCCGCCCGCTTCGTCGCAATCAGCGCGCGCGCAACGACACCGCCGCGTCGAGCAGCGCCAGTTCCCCCGGTCGCAGGGGTAATTGCCGCGCCTGTGCGACCGGGAGGAACGCGGACGAGGCGACCCACTCATCGAAGATCAGCGCCTCGGGGCGATATTCCGCCGCCTCGGCGGCATAGATCGTCTGGAAGGCATCGGGATACGGGTAGGGGTGATCGGGCGGGCAGGGGCCAAGGTTGTGGAGGTGGACGAAACCGAGCGGCGTCAACGGCCCGAGCGCCCAGCCGACCTCCTCCAACACTTCGCGGCGCACCGTCGCTTCGATCGACTCCCCCGCTTCGCAGCGCCCGCCGGGGATGACATACGGCTGGTCGTCCGGCCCCCGCACGACCAGCACCGCGCCACCCTGGAAAACGATCGCCCGCACCGACGTGACGAAGGCCAGCGGCGGCGCTTCTTCCGCGCGATACCACGTCAGGCGCAACGGCTGCGGATACTCCGGCGAACCCCAGACCTCATCGCCGCTGGCGAGGGGTGTGTGCCGGGCGAGGAAGTTCGCGGCAGCGGTCATACCGTCTCGGATACCCACATCACGACAATCTCCATGCCGCTCATTGAAAGAGATCGCGTAAGGGCAGACTCCATCCCGGTATCACATCCTCACCATCGAGGCTGTCATCGATCGTCAGATGGCGTACATCCGTTGCTGAGTGATGGACCGCCAACGATTGTCGGCGAGGGTTAACCACGACAACCATCCTCGTGCCATGCGTCAGCCATGCTGCGACCTTCTCCTCGACTTCGGTGTAGCGATCGTGGGGAGAGACGATCTCAACCGCCAGATCGGGCGCACCACGACGATACCCGGTCCCCGCACCGACCGCGCGCATCTGCTCGCTCCTGACGAAGGCAACATCTGGCGCACGCACGGTGTCCGGGTCGGTCGCGATCAAGAAACCGGTTTCAGCGGCAAAGACACGACCGAGTCGATGTGCAAGGACATAGGAATTCAAATACGTCGTGAACATCGCCGCGAGACCGCCATGCTCCTCGCCGCTGGGCGACATCGTACGCAACTCCCCCGCAATCAATTCGCGACGTTGCCCATCATCTGGCAACTGCAATAAATCGTCGGCTTGCAGTACGGTGCGTATCACCACCAGCGCACCCCTTCGCAGATCGCTAAACACTACCTCACAAATCAATTGTGAACAGTATACTGCCCAGGTCTCGGGCTGCGTTTCACTAAGGTGAGCGGGTTATGTCGGCGTGGGACAAACCTCTCTCCACCGCTGCGGCGAGGGTGAGGGCTGCCCCACCACCACCTGCGCCCCCTCCGCCACTTCCCCAATCTCCGCGAAGCGCCGACTATGCAGCCGCGCATACAGCCCGCGGAACGCCAGGAGTTGCGCGTGCGTCCCCTGCTCGACCACCTGGCCGCGTTCGAGGACGACGATCCGGTCGGCGCGCTCGATCGTGGAGAGGCGGTGGGCGATCACGATCGTCGTGCGCCCGCGCAGCAGACCGTCGAGCGCCGCCTGGATCGCCGCCTCGGACTCGTTATCGAGCGAGGAGGTCGCCTCGTCGAGGATCAGGACGCGCGGGTCTTTCAGGATCGCGCGGGCGATGGCGATCCGCTGCCGCTGCCCGCCGGAGAGGAGGACGCCGCGCTCGCCGACGATCGTCTCATACCCCTGCGGCAGTTCGCCGATGAAACCGTGGGCGTTCGCCGCCCGCGCCGCCGCCGCGATCTCCTCCGGCGTCGCGTCGAGGCGACCGTAAACGATATTCTCCGCCACCGTGCCGCCGAACAGCAACGGTTCCTGCGGCACGATCCCGAGGGCATCGCGCAACGAGGCGAGGGTGATCGCGCGGGTGTCGTGACCATCGAGGAAGATCGTGCCGCCGACCGGATCGTAAAAACGGAGCAGCAAATTCACGAGGGTTGTTTTGCCCGCGCCGCTCGGCCCGACCAGCGCGACCGTCTCCCCCGGCGTGATGTCGAGCGAGATACCGCGCAAGACCGACGGGGCAACGGCCCCATCCGCCGTCCCCTCCGCCGCCCCGTAATCGAATGTCACGCTATCCAAGCGAATCGCCCCGCGTACCGGCCTAGGGAGGGCCACGGCACCCGGCGCATCGGCGATCGCCGGGACCGTATCGAGCAGCTCGAAGAGTCGTTCCGCCGCCCCGCTCGCCTCGCGCAATTGCCCGTACACACCGGCCATCCCGCCGAGCGGCCCGGCCACCATCGTCATGTAGAGGAGCGCGGCGACGAGTTCACCGGGCGTCAGCCGCCCGGTGGCGACTTCGTGCGCCCCGAAGACGAGGACGCCCGCGAGGGCGAGCAGGGCGACGAGGGTGATCGTCGGGCCGAAGACGGCCCGCACCCGCACCCGCCGCATCGCCAGGGAGAAGGTTGTCTCGACGCTGCGCCCATACCGCGCGACCTCGTGCGCCTCGCGCCCGAACGCCCTGACCGTCCGCGCCCCGGCCAACGTCTCTTCCAGCACGGTCGTCGCCACGCCGAGCGCCGCCTGGTTCTCGTTCGCCAGCAATTGCAGCCGCCGACCGAAGAAGATCGCCGCCAGCAGGATCGGCGGCACCGCGATCAGGATGATCCCCGCCAGCCGCCAGTCGGTGACGATCACCAGCGCCAGCGCGCCGGTGAGGGTGATCAATTGCTGGAGGAACCCCAGCAAACTCGTCGTCAGGCTGGTCTGGATCGCGGCGACATCGTTCGTCAGGCGCGAGAGCAGTTCGCCGACCCGCCGCCCGTCGAAGAAACCGACCGAGAGGCTCTGGAGGTGGGCGTAGAGGCTGCGGCGCAGATCGGCCACCAGCCGCTCGCCGGCATACGACAGCAAATAGCCCTGGACGATCCCGATCACGGCCTGAGCGAGCGCCACGCCGACGAAGAGGATGATCGTCCGGCGCAGCAGCGGGCCGCCACTCGCCAGCGTGATCCCATCGATCAACCCGCGGATCAGCCAGGGGATCGCCAGACCGAGCAGGCTAGCGATGATCAGGCACACGCCGCCGCCGAGCAACGCCCAGCGATACGGCAGGGCGAGCCCGAGCAGCCGCCGCAAGGCGGCGCGATCGAGACGCGTCGGGGCGGCCACCGCCCCATCGGGCGCAACGGTTCCAGGCGCGGCAGCGCCGCCGCGCCCAGCTGCATCTCGGCGTTGTCCAGTCACCGGCAAGTCCCCTTCGACGCGGCGTCGGCTCCGATCCCACAGACTATCGTACCATCTCTGGTATAACACCACGGGACGAAATTTCCTGACGATCCCCGGCAGCGGCACCCGTGCCGCGAACGCGACGATTCGGGCACGATGATGGAGGAAACGATGAGCGGTCTGGTTTTCGCGGCGATCGCGCCGCACGGGCATCTGGCGATCCCCGAGGCGCTATCGGAGGCAGAGCGCGATCTGGGCAAGCCGACGCAGGAAGCGATGGCGGAACTGGGGCGGCGTTTCGATGCCGCCCGCCCCGACGTGTCGATCGTCCTCACGCCGCACAATGTCCACGTCGAGGGCACGATGGCGGTGATCATGGCCGGGAATCTGACCGGCTCCCTCTCCGACTGGACGAAAGAGCCGATCGAGTTAAAGGCCAAGACCGACCGCGAGCTTGGCCGCGCGATCATCGAGGCGCTCAACGGTGCGGGTGTCCCGACGGTCGGGATCAGCTACGGCGGTAACGATCAGCCGACCGCGACCGCGATCATCGATTGGGGCGTGGTGATCCCGCTCTGGTTCATGGGCGGGCGCTCGACGCCGCCGGTGCCGACCGTGGTGATCAGCCCGGCACGCGACCGCTCCCTCGCGGACCATGTCACGGCGGGGCGGGCGATCGCCGGGGCGGCGGCGGCGTCCGGCAAGCGGGTCGCCCTGATCGCCAGTTGCGACCACGGCCACGGCCACCTGGCGAGCGGGCCGTACGGCTTCCATGCGGAGTCGGAGGAATACGACACCAAAGTGACCGAGCTGATTAAGGCGAACGAGTTAGGTAAACTCCTCGACTTCGATCCGGCCTTCGTCGGGGAAGCGAAAGCCGACAGCTTCTGGCAGATGCTGATGCTGCACGGCGCGCTCGGCACCGGCTGGCGCGGCGAATTCCTCTCCTACGAGGCCCCGACCTACTTCGGGATGCTCTGCGCGGCCTACGAACCGGCATAGGGCACGCAGGACGTAGACGGATGGAGGAGCGCTATCCCAAGGTTGGGGTAGCGCTCCTTTATTCGTTGGGATGGTGGTGTTCCATGTAGAGGCGTATGTGGCGGGGCTGGCTGGCGGCTTGACTGCTCACCGCAACTCGGCGTCGGCCTCGCGCCAGGTGGCGGCTTCCTCGCTGATCGTCAGATCGAGGCCGGGGGCGGTGGGGACGAGCATCCGCCCGTCGCGGAGGGTGAGGCGTTCGTTGAAGAGCGGTTCGAGCCAGTCGAAATGCTCGACCCATGGCTCCAATCGTTGCGCCGCCGCCAGATGAATGTGGATCTCCATCACGAAGTGCGGCGCGAGCGGCACCCCGCGCCCATCGGCTAGCGCGGCGACCCGCAAGAACGGCGTGATCCCGCCGACGCGCGGCGCATCCGGCTGCAGGATGTCCGCCCCGCCGAGTTCGAGTAACCGCGCGTGCTCGGCGGCGCTCGTCAGCATCTCGCCGGTCGAGATCGGCGTGTCGAGCGCGGCGGCGAGGGTGGCCTGCCCCTCGGCGTCATAAGCGTCGAGCGGCTCCTCGATCCACGTCAGGTCGAACTCTTCCAGGCGTCGCCCCAGGCGCAGCGCCGTGATCCGGTTCCATTGCCCATTCGCATCGACCATGAGCGGCACGCCAGCGCCGAGCGCCGCCCGCGCCCGCGCCACGCGCGCCAGGTCGATCATCGCGTCCGGGTGCCCGACCTTCAGCTTGATCCCGCCGACGCCACGCGCCAGCGACGCCTGCGCGTTAGCGACCGCCTCTTCCGCCGAGGTCGTGAGATAGCCCCCGGAAGTGTTGTAACAGCGGACGCTCTCGCGGTGCGCGCCGAGCAGCTTCGCGAGCGACAGCCCCGCCCGTTTCGCCTTGCCATCCCAGAGAGCGATGTCGAGCGCCGCGAGCGCCTGGGTCGCCAAGCCACTGCGTCCCATCGACGCGCCGTGCCAGACGAGTTTGTCCCAGAGGCGTTCGATGTCGGCGGCGTCCTCGCCGAGGAGCAGCGACCCGACCTCGCGCGCATAGGCGAACATCGCCGGTCCCCCAGCGCGGAGGGCATAGCTGAAGCCGAAGCCGACCCCCTCGTCGGCCGTCACGACCTCGGCGGCGAGGACCGCCACGCGATCGAGGATCCGCTGTCGCCCGGTGAACACCTTGGCGTCCCCGGCGGGTGTCCGCAGCGGCACCTGATAGAGCGCGAGGCGGAGCGCCTCGATCCGCGACGCCAACTTTGCAACGGCCATCGTCCCTCCCGTACCGCTCGCGCGGCGCACCATCGCCATACCCGCTGTTGACCCAAGCCGGGGTCACGCCGAGGATACCACCTTCGCCGCGGTGCGCCGATGACCACAAAGGGATAGGTCGTGCCAGATCGGCGGCCCTGTCCGTCGTTAAAGCGGTTAGCGAAGAGGTTGCGCCTCGGTGAGGGGGAAGCCGCAGCGGCGGAACCAGCTGCGGGTCTCGGCGGGGGCGAGGCGGTCGAGCGCGAGGGCGATGGCGCGCTCCCGGTCGGCGCGGGTGCGCGCCGCCGACCGGCGGAGGGCCGCCTTCAGCTTGGCGAAGGCGAGTTCGATCGGGTTGTAGTCGGGCGAGTAGGGCGGGAGGAAGAGGAGGCGACAGCCGCGCGCCTCGATCAGGCGGCGGGCGGCGGCGTTCTTGTGGACGGCGAGGTTGTCGAGGACGACGATCTGGCCGGGGCGCAGGGCGGGGGCGAGGCACTCGCGCACATACGCGCCGAAGGCGGGGCCGTCGAGCGCGCCGGCGAGGGTCATCGCCGGGCCGGGGCCGGCGGGTGTCAGCGTCGCGACGAGGGTGACGTTGTCGCCCCGGTTGTGCGGCGCCCGGCCATACGCCCGCTGGCCGCGCGGCGCGCGGGCGTAGCGCGGCGTCATGGCAACGTGCGTGCCGCTCTCGTCGAGGAAGACCAACGCCGCCGGGTCGAGGTCGACCGCCGCCGCGCGCCACGCCGCGCGCTTGGCCTCGTCCCGCTCGGCGGCGATCAGCGACCTTTTTTGCGCGTGATCTTGGCGCGCAGGAGCGGCCGCCGCAGCGCCCAGATCGTCAGCGCCGCCCCTCGCTCGGCCCGCCACGTCGCGCAGTGCTGCGCCAGCGTGTCGTCCGGGCGCGCAGCGATCTGCGCCGCCGGCGCCGGGTACTGGTCCGGCGGGATCTCGGGCGTGCGCCCCGGCGACCGCCCCGCCGCCAGCCCGCCCG
>DATCMP010000525.1:0-1647 GCA_036563365.1 Thermomicrobiales bacterium | reverse complement strand
TGCCAGAGGGGGGAATGGGAAAGGAGGAGGCCGATGGAACAGCGCGCGCATCGCCCGGTTCGCAGGCGACCCGCAGTCTTGTCACGGCACGTCACCTCCGCGGTCGCGCGGCGGTTTTCGCGGGCGCTTCCGCTGTAGCGCGCCCACCTCGACTCGGGATGGTGCGCGCTACGCCATCGTGTGCCCGATGCGGCGGCACCCACCCGAGACTACCAGAACACGCGCCAGAAGATGCGCCAGAAGATGCGCCAGAGCCTGACGGAAGGAGACGACGTTGAAACGCAGTGTCAGCTTCCTCGCATTGATCGTAGCCCTGGCCCTCGCGCTGCCGGGGGCGACGCTGGCCGACGATCCGCCCGCGCCCGTCCAGCGGCACGTCTATCGCGTCGCCGGGCTGCCGCCGAGCGGCCCGATGGAGGTGGTCACCTTCATCAACGAGTTCCAGCCCGGGGCGCAGACCCCGGCGCATACGCACCCCGGCCTCACCCTCGTCACGGTGATCGAGGGCGCGGTGACCTTCCGCCACCCCGACCGCGAGCAGACCTACCGGGTGGGCGACAGCTTCGTCGAGCGGCCGGGCGAGGTCGGCATCGCCACCAACACCACCGCGACGCGCACGCGCGTGATCGCCAGCATGATCGTGCCGAAGGGTGCGCCACCGTCAACCCCGCAGCCGGGCGCCGCAACGCCCCCCCTCACCCCCACCCTGGTCTACCTCTACCGCACCGACGCGATCGTGCCCGCCGGGGACTACGACGTGGCCCAGCAGGTGCTTGACTTCGCGCCGGGGGCGCAGACCCCGGTCCACACCCACCCGGGTCAGGTGGTCGTGACGGTGATCGCGGGGGAGAACACCTTCATCACCGCGGGGAAGACCACGGTTTACAAGACCGGCGACAGCTTCGTGGAACTGCCCGGCGTCATCGGGCAGGCCCGCAACGCCGGGAGCGCGCCGATGGCGGTGATGGCGACCTTCCTGCTGCCCAAGGGCGAGCCGCTCTCGCACCCGGCGGCCACGCCCGGCCTGCCGAACACCGGCGGGGGCGGCCTGGCCCGGACGAACGCACCACTGGTGCCCGTGTTCCTCGGTATCGGCGCGCTCGGCGGCGTCTGGCTCCTGCGGCGCAGGGTTAGCCGCGCGCGCCGTTCGCGACACGCCTGAACGCCACTCGGAGTTGCCAGGCGACATCTCTCGCGCACCCCGGGCTCGCCCGCTGTCACTGGACAGCGGGCGAGCCCGCGCCGTTATCCGGCAGCGCCCCTGTCGGCACCGCAAGTCAGGGTCATGCTGTGTGCGAGATCGCGGGGGAGCCGCTGGCGATGATCGGCAAGCCGGAGCCGACCGCCGCGTTGCTCGACACCTTCGCCCGCCAACCGGCCAGCCCCTGCGCGCGTGGGCGCTGATACCGCGCGTGCGGGGAGCTCCCTGGGCCTTTTCCGCGTGCGGGCGACGGTGCGGATTGACTATCTGGCGGCGGTCTGGTACTATTCGCGGCTGAGGGCCTGTGCGGCTTCGCTTGATGCGTCATGCCGTACCGGCCATCTTCTTCGCGCAAGACAACATTGTTTCGATGGGAAGGATAGGGCGGTGTACGCTGTCGTCGAGGCTGGAAGTAAACAATATCGTGTGAGCGTCGGTCAGACGAT
>DATCMP010000565.1:0-2057 GCA_036563365.1 Thermomicrobiales bacterium | reverse complement strand
AGCGCGCTCGCGGGATCGAGTCGCCTGGCGAGGGCAACGCAGAGCTCCGCCACCGTCGCGCGCCAAGGTCGACGCCGCGACCCCGAGCCCGGCAACGCTCCATACCGCTCGGCTCCCGCCACCCTGCGCGCGTATTCCGCCAGCCGCAGGTCGAGCGTTGTCCGATCGATCATCCCCCTGCACCTCCCCCGTCCCGTTGCTCGTACTCCCACTGCGGGCGCGGCACCATCCTGCGCGGCCATCATCACTCCGGGATGGTGCCGACGCCCGCGTCCGCCCCCGCGGCGAGGGCATGGTTGTCCGCCAGCGTGATCCAACGATCGTACCGGGGCAGGTCGCCGCGCACGATGTCGCGCAGCAGTTGGCCCAGCCGCGCCGTCACCGGGCCGATCCCTCCGGCGGCGATCGGGAGCCGGTCGATCGCGACGAGCGGCTGGATTTCCACCGCGTTCCCGGTCAGGAAGACCTCGTCGGCGAGGTACAGCTCGGTCCGATCGACCGCCCGCTCCTGCACGGCCAGCCCGAGCTCGTCGCGGCAGAGAGTGATCAGGGCGTCGCGCGTGATGCTTTCCAGGATGCCGCTCGCGAGGTCGGGCGTGATCACCACGCCGTCGCGCACGAGAAAGACACACGCACTCGGTGCCTCCGTGACGCGCCCCGCCCCGTTGAGCAGGAGGGCGGTGTCGTAGCCATTCAGCCGCGCCTCGCGGCTCGCCAGCTGGCTGTTGCGATAGTTGGAGAGGTTCTTGACGCGCGGCGGCATCGCCTCCTCGCCGATGCGGCGGTACGACGAGACGCACGCGGTCGCGGTCGCGCCGGTCAGCAAGCGGGATGGCGACGGCCACTGCGCGATGTAGATGTCGCAGCCGGTGCTCCGAAAGAAGTTGCCATGCACCGCGTCACCGACGTAGGCCAGCGGCTGGAGATAGATATCCTCGCGGGGGGCGTTCGCGCGGAGCACCGCCACGCAGGCCGCGGCGAGCTCGTCCCGGTCCCAGCGCGGGGCCATGTGCATCAGCTTCATCGAGCGCATGAAGCGGTCCAGGTGTTCCCGCAGTCGGAAGATCCGCACGCCCTCCGCGTCCGCGTCCCAATAGCCGCGCAAGCCCTCGAAGACCCCGGCCACGCCGGTCCAGCCGATGTGTGTGACCGGCACCAGCGCCTGCGCCTCCGGGATGAGTTCGCCGTTCCACCAGATCATCGCTCCTGCGGTTGCCATCGTGCCCTCCTCGTCTGTCCCTCACGGTGCCACGGCCCCACTATAGGGACGGCAGTGCCCCGCCGAAACAGCCAATCTGCCGCCCGCAAGGATCTGATTGGACCCCTCCAATCTCGCGGTAATTGGCCGTTCCCCGGATCACCGCCGCCCGGTATGCTGTCGCGCAAGGGGAGGAACCGCGATGGATATCCGGCTCGATCGGGAAGAGGCCACACCGCTCTATCGTCAAATCGTCGCGCAGGTCCTCGCACAAATCGAGGATGGGCGCTTGCCGCGCGGGAGCGTACTGCCACCGGAGCGGACGCTGGCCGCGCACCTGCGGGTGAATCGCTCGACTATCGTCGCGGCCTATCAGGATCTCGTGGCGACCGGGCTGGTCGAGGCGCGCGTCGGGCGTGGCACTTGGATCAGCGGACCCGAGCGCCACACCCCGGCCCCGTTCGCCTGGTCGTCCCTCTTCAGCCCGACGCTGGAGCGATTGCAGCTCTCCGGGCAGCGCGACCTGCTCGGCACGTTACAGCTCCCGGGTCGGCGTGCCGCGCTACGAGGGTGTCCGCAGCCACGCACGGTTGCGCTCGGCACGGGCGCACCAGATCCCGCCCTCTTCCCGCGTGCGCGCTTCCGGCAGGCGCTCGAGCAGGCGCTCGCCGACGATGCCGGCGAGCTGTTCGGTTACGGCCCGGTGCAAGGGGTGCAGGTGCTCCGCGCGGAATTGGCGGCCTGGATGGCCCGGCAGGGTATCCGCTCCTCGGCGGAGCGGGTGGTGGTGGTGCAGGGCTCGCAACAGGGGCTCGATCTGCTCGCCCGCCTTTTCATCGAGCCCGGCGACGCGATCGTC
>DATCMP010000555.1:0-14643 GCA_036563365.1 Thermomicrobiales bacterium | reverse complement strand
TGCAGCCGCTCTGCGCGGCCGTGTCGAGGAGGGCATGGCGCTCGCTAGAAAGATCGGGCTGTTCTGCGGCTCCGCGCCTTAAGAGCCGCGCGAGCGGCTCCCCGGTGAAGGCGAGGAAAAAGTTGGCCTCGGCCATCTCGGGGGGCAGGGTGGTCGTGGCGGTTTCCTGTGCCAGGAGTTCGGCGAGGCGAGTGGGATCGAGCCGTGCCCCCGGTTCGCACGCGACCTGCCACTCGCCGAACGTCAACACCCGTTCGGTGCCGGCGAAAACGCCGCGCAGGCGGATGAAGCCGCAGGGGCTCAGCGACTCGCTGATCAGGCTCCCATTCGGCAGCTTGCGGAGGGCGAGCGAATACATCCCCGGACCCAGGCTCAGGGGCAAGACCAGGAGCCCATCCGGGCGAAGCTGCTCATGCCAGGCGGGGAGGAGATCGGAGGCTCCGACGGTGAGGATGACCCGATCGTAGGGGGCGTCTGCGGCGTGACCATAACCACCATCGCCGAGGACGACCCGGACGTCTCGGTATCCCGCCGCGGCGATCCGCGCGCGGGCGGCCTCCACAATATCATCATCGACATCGATCGTGGTCACCCATCCGCTTGGCCCGACGAGGAAGCGGAGCAGCGCCGCGTTGTAGCCGGTGCCCGCGCCGATTTCGAGGATCCGCTGGCGCGGCTCGACGAGGAGTTGGCCGAGCATGATCGCCATCATCGCCGGTTGCGACGAGGAGCTGATGTTCACTCCTCCTTCGGTTTTGGTGACGATCGCCTGATCGCTGTAAACTTGTTCGGGCGCGATTTGCGGCAGGAAGAGGTGGCGCGGCACCGTGGCGAATGCCTCGGCGATGCGCGCGTCGGTGATCACCCCCCGGCGTTGCAAGCCTTCGATCAGGGCGCGGCGCAGCGCGGTGAGTTGTGCGTTATCGGCGTTGGTGGTCATCCGGCTCCCCTCCAGTCTACAAACCTTCGAGGAAGGCTAGCACGGTGCGTGCCGAGGGGAAAAGGAAACCCCGCTCCCGAGTAGGGGAGCGGGGCAGCAATCTGCAATCTGCCGCGAAGTTGGAGCTGCGCCGTTGTTAAAGTACTCCCGCGTCCCAGCGGAAACAGGTGCCGCCGAGCTCGCGCACGAGTGGGGCGAGTGTCGGGGCGCTCGCGTCGGGAATTAACGCGAGCTGGTCGTCGCCGTCCGTTTCCCAGCGGGTATCGGCGGGGAAGGCGGCCCGCTCGGCCCCGGCGGGGAGGCGGGCGACCCACGGGCCGCTGGGCGCGCTCGGCGTGACGAATGGCGCGTCGGGCGCCGGATAGTCGAGCGGCGTGCGCCCCGCCACCGCGAGGGCGACATCGCCGAGGAGCGCCCCGGCAGTCGGCGCGGGGCCGGCACCGGGGCCGGTGAGGGTCGTCGCGCCGATCAACGGGCCTTCGACGCGGATCGCGTTGCCGGACCCGTTCGGCGAGGCGAGCGGATCGGTGGCAAGCAGGGCGGTCGGCTCGACCGTAGCCTGGAGCGAGCCGTCTTCCGCCAGGATAGCGCGGGCCAGATATTTCACCCGCGCGCCGTGCGCCGCCGCCCAGCGGAGATCGGCGGGGCTGATGTCGGCCAGCGGTCGGCGCGGCACCGTTGTCGGATCGAGCCGGAGGCCGAATGCCAGCGCGACCAAAATCGTCAGCTTCGCGGCGGGGTCGTGTCCATCGACATCGGCGGATGGGTCGGGCTCGGCGAACCCGGCGGCCTGCGCGTCGGCCAGGGCTTCGGCATAGCTCTGCCCGGCTTCGATCCCGGAGAGGATCGCATTGGTCGTGCCGTTGACGACGCCGCCGATCGCGGTGAGCCGCTGTCCACCGGCGAGTTGGCGCAGCGCGGCGATTACCGGCACGCCGCCGCCCACGCAGGCTTCGATCCCGAGTCCGACGCCACGCTGACGGGCGAGGGCGAACAGGCGTGGGCCGTGCAGGGCGATTGCCACCTTATTGGCGGTGGCCACGGGGCGACCGGCCTCTAGCGCGGCGGCGATCAGATCGGCGGCGGGTTGCTCCCCGCCGAGTACCTCGATCACCGGCCCATCGCCGCTCAGGGCGATTGCGGGATCGGTGGTCAGGCACGCAGGCGGCAGCAATGCCTCGCGGGCGCGCATCGTATCGCGCACCAGAGCGTGGCGGACAGACCAACGCGCATCGGGCGCACCGCAAGCCCGCACAACGCCACTCCCGACCACGCCGACACCAAGGAGGCTCAATTCATTCAAGGGGGTACTCCTTATCCAATCAGTGCCGCCAGCCCGCTATCCCGTCGATGGGCGACCGCTATCGACGCCCCGCTGCCTGCCGGCTGCCGACTACCGCCTACTGCCGGCGAGTACCGCGCCGATGCTGAGACCGGGCAACTGGCCCTGTGCCAGCAGCATCTCGGCGTTGAGGATCGAGGCTCCTGCCGCGCCGCGGATCGTGTTGTGTCCGAGGAGGACGAACTTCACGCCGAGGATCGGGCAGGGGCGCAAGCGACCGACGACCGTCGCCATCCCATGTTCGAGGTCACGGTCCAGCGCTGGTTGCGGGCGATCGTCGGCGTCGAGGACGATGACCGGGTGGACGGGCGCGCTCGGCAGTCCGAGCGCCTGGGGGGGGCCGCTGAACTCGCGCAGGACCGTCGCGATCTCGCTGAGCGATGCCTCGCGCCCGAGTCGGACGGAGACCGATTCGGTGTGACCGTCGCGGACCGGCACACGCGTGCAGGTGGCGCTGACCACGGCGGGGGCGTCGCTGAACCCCCCGACCACATCGAAGCCCCCGAGGATCTTGCGCGTCTCGATCGCCATCTTCTCTTCTTCGCCGCCGATGTAAGGGACGATATTGTCGATCAGATCGAGCGACGGCACGCCGGGATAGCCCGCGCCGGAGGCGGCTTGCAACGTGGTGACCAAAATCGCCTCCAGCCCAAAGGCATCTTGCAGCGGCTTGAGCGCGAGGACAAGGTGGATCGTCGAGCAGTTCGGGTTGGTGACGATCGCGCCCGACCAGCCGCGCGCGGCACGCTGGCCGGTCAGCGCGGCGGCGTGATCCGCGTTGATCTCCGGCACGATCAGCGGCACATCCGGCTCCATCCGGTGATTCCGCGCATTGCTGAAGACGACATGCCCGGCGGCGGCGAACCGCGCCTCGACCTCGCCCGCCGATTCGGCGGGCAGGGCGGAGAAGAGGATCGGGCTGGTCAGTTCCTCGTCCGGCCCGCGCACGATCAGGTCGCGCGCCCCTTCGGGCGGCCCGCCCGGGAGCCGCCACGCCACGACCTCGCCGTAGGGGCGGCCCGCGCCGCGCGCGGACCCGGACACCTCGCGCAGCTCGAACCAGGGATGATCGGCCAGCAATTGGACGAAACGCTGCCCGACCGCGCCCGTCGCGGCCAGGACGCCGACAGGGAGACGATCACCGTGAGGGGGGTTCATGCGCTGCTCCTTTCGAGTCGTTATCGTATGAGACGAACGCTCACAGTACAGCCTGTGGCGCACCGGCGCGAGATTAGACGGCGGCGTGTTCCCATGCTTCGACGTTGGCCGATACGACGCCATCGCCGATCAGCGCGTCGTGGAGGACACGCATGGCGAGGGCTTCGTCAGCGGCCCGGAGAACACAGGAGATATTCAACTCGGAGCCGCCCTGGGCGATCGCGAGGATATTGCAGTTGTGCCGACCGAGGGTGCCGAAGACCCTCCCGGCGACGCCCGGCGCGCCGCGCATCCCCGCCCCGACCGTCGCCAGGATGCAGACATGACGCTCGACGCCGATCGAGGAGAGTTCGCCGCGCACCAGTTCATTGGCAAATTCTGTTTCCAGCCCCAGTCGCAGCTCCTCGCTCGAACTGGAAGGGACGACGAAACAGACGTTGTGCTCCGACGATGATTGCGAGAGGAGGAGGATATTGGCCTCGTACGCGGCCATCACGCCGCACGCGCGGGCGATGATCCGCGGGCCACCGACCAGCCCCGAGCCTTCGACGGTGAGCAATGTCGCCTTGCCGATCGAGGTAAGGGCACGCACGGCGCGGTCGTTCGGACCGGCCTCGGTCGAGATCAGGGTGCCAGGGAAGTCGGGCTCGAAGGTGTTGAGGATCCGGATCGGGATTCCCTTGGCCGAGGCGGGGACCATCGTGCGCGGGTGGATAACCTTGGCCCCGAAGTAGGAGAGCTCCGCAGCTTCGGCATAGCTGAGCTTGGGAATCGGGCGCGCGTCGCGGACGAGATTGGGGTCGGCGGTGAGGACACCATTAACATCGGTCCAGATCCAGACCTCGCGAGCGTCGAGGGCGTGCCCGAGGATACTGGCGGAATAGTCGGAGGCGCCGCGCCCGAGGATCGTTTGCGTCCCTTCCGGTGTCGCGCCGACGAAGCCGCTGACGACCGGGATCGTGCCCGCCGCGATCAGCGGCCTGAGGACCGCCTCGGCGCGCTCGCTGGTCGCCAGGAGATCGGGGCTGGCCTCGCCGAAACGCCGGTCGGTGACGATCACCCGTTCGCCGCCGACGACCTGCGCGCCGAGGCCCTGTTCGCGCAATGCCCCGGCGAGGATCGGCACCAAACACCCCTCGCCCCAGCCCGCGATCCGGTCGCGACTGCGCGGGCTCAATTCTCCGAGCAGCGTGACCCCGGTGAGACTGCGGCGCAATTGGGCGAGCCGCCCGGAAACCTCGCGGTGGACCTCCTGGCGGTTCGACGGCTCGTCAAGCGCGTCTTCGATCGCCTGGAAATGACGCTCACGCAATTCCCGCAGGGTGCTCCGCACCATCTTGCGGTCGCCCGTCGCCGCCGCGTTCGCCACATTCAGCAGCAGATCGGTCACCCCGCGCATCGCCGACGAGACGACAACCGGTTGCTGCTCCCGATGGCGCGCAACTATCGCCGCCACCCCGCGCAACTGTCTCCCCCCACCAACCGAGGTGCCGCCGAACTTCATCACTAGCATCGCTTCGCTCCTATGTCAGTCGGGAGTCCGTAGTCCGTAATCCGTAGTGGCTGCTCGATAGCATTTTGACCCTGCGTCTGCAATTGACCACAACTACGGACTACGGACTCCCGACCAAATCTCGGGCAAACAAAAATGCAGAGGATATTTCCTCTGCATCTCCCACCGGCCTGGCCTATCGACGTGACGCTACGGGCGCATACCGTAGCACCCGTCGACCAAAGCCGGTGGGCGCATAGTGGTAATGCCGGTAGTCATCATCGCCGAAAAGAACACGCTTTTGCTCCCTTATAGTGTCACTGCGTCGTATCCTACCGGGTGCCTACGCGTCTGTCAAGGGGTCACGACGCGCCACGATTGTTTGACGGGGTACAATCAGCGTATCGCAGACTATGGTACTGCCCGTCGTTCGATACTCGTTGGAGGTGGGGGATGCCGCATATTCGGGAACTCTTCGATCTGACCGGCAAGGTGGCGCTCGTCACCGGTGGCTCGCGCGGTCTCGGGCGTGAGATCGCCGAGGGATTGGCCGAAGCTGGTGCGACGGTGATCATTACGGCGCGACGGCAACAATGGCTCGGTCCGGCGGAGGAAGAGCTGCGCGCGGCGGGCCTGGCCGTGACGGCGCAGACTTGTGATGTGACCGATCCGGCGGCGGTGGAGGCGTTGCTGGCCGCGATCGTGGCCGAGCATGGCGCGATCGATGTTGTCGTCAATAACGCGGGGATCTCCTGGGGGGCCGCCGCTGAGGAGATGACGGTCGGCGATTTTCGCAAGGTGGTCGATACGAACGCGACCGGCACCTTCCTTGTCTCGCAAGCAGCCGCGCGCCGGATGATCCCGCGCGGACGCGGCGTCATCGTCAACACCGCCTCGGTCGCCGGGATTAATGGCTCGCCGCCCGCGGTCTTGCGGGCGGTCGGCTACAGCGCGTCGAAGGGCGCGGTGATCGCCATGACCCGCCAGTTGGCGACCGAATGGGCGGGGCACGGGATTCGCGTGAACGCGATCGCCCCCGGCTTCTTCCCCAGTCGGCTGACCGAGGCGGTGATCGCGCAAGGCGGCGAGCGGATGCACAGCGACGTGCCGCTCGGACGGCTCGGGCGCGCGGGCGAGCTGAAAGGGGTCGTTCTGTTCCTCGCCTCCGATGCGGCCAGTTATATCACCGGGCAGACGATCATCGTCGATGGTGGGGTGACGACCTGGTAACCACCCTTATTTGGACCCCTAGTTGGGCATGGTGGTCGAGGCGCGTGGGAAAGGGGATACCGATGGGGCGTTTGCAGGACAAGGTCGTGGTGATCACCGGCGCGGGTTCCGGGTTGGGGCGTGCGATGGCGCGGCGCTTCGTCGCGGAAGGCGCGCGGGTGCTGGCGACCGATATCAGCGAGGCCAGCGGACGCGAAACGGTCGCGCTGATCGGCGCGGCTGACGATGTGGCGACCTTTCGTCGGGTCAACGTGACCGTCGAGGCCGATTGCGAGTCGGCAGTGTCCGACGCGGTCGGGCGTTGGGGTCGGCTCGATGTCCTCATCGCCAATGCCGGGATCGGCGCGCCGGGCTTCATTTCGACTCTCGACCGCGAGGATTGGGACCGTGTGCTGGCGGTTAACCTCACCGGGCCGTTCCTCTGCGCGAAGCACGCCTTCCGGGCGATGCAGCAGCACGGTGGCAGTATCCTGATCACCGCGTCGGTCGCGGGCCTGGGCGGCACGCCGCGCCTGGGTGCCTATGGGCCGTCGAAGGCCGGGGCGATCCAGCTGATGCAGACGCTGGCGTTGGAAGGAGCGCGCTTCAATATCCGCGCCAATGCCCTCTGCCCGGTCTGGACCGAGACGCCAATGGTCGATGCTTTCATCGGCGGGATGGTGGGCGGGATAGGCCGACAGGGCGCGGAGGCGGCGCGCGATCGTCTAGTGTCCGACATCCCGCTCGGGCGGTTCGGCAGCCCCGACGATGTCGCTAGCGCCGCCGTCTATCTGGCGTCCGACGAAGCGAGCTTCGTCAGCGGCGTCGCCTTCCCGATCGACGGCGCGCACGGCGCGCGCTGATCGCCCGATCGTGGGCTTCTCTTTGGCTGCTCGTGCCGCTGTATCGCTCGTTATTGACTGCGATCACACACAGATTCTGCCGTTCCATCTACACGGTGCGATTGCGCCGATTTATTGACTTGGTTGACAATCGCTGGGACTGTATCTAAAAGGGGCAACATGACCGAAGTCATGTCGCCCCCACGTTGCTTGCCCTTAGCTGTCGTTGATCAGTCGTCGCTGTTGGCCGTCGCCGCGTAGGCGGGGGCGTTTTGCTGGCTGGCGGCCTTGCCGGTCGCATAGGCCCCTTCCGGGCTCGGCGCTTCGGCGACATCTTCTGGGGCGAAGCCCTTACGCAGCGGGATTTCCGGCAGGAAGATATTGGCGATCAGCCCCACCGCGACGACGAACGAGGCGATGAGGAAGACCCCCCCAATAGCAGCGACGAGAGCCCCTCTGACATTGCCGAGCAAGGTACCCAACAACGCCGGACCATTCGGGATTTGCGCGAACCCCGCGTCGAGCCTGTCCCTGATCTGTCCGAGTTGGAGCGGGTTGCGGAAGAGCGCTAACAGCGGCGCTGGCACGCCCTGCGGGATCCCCGCGTCGAATTCGCTCCGATAACGAGCCAGCATAATCGAGCCGAAGATCGCGGTGCCGAGGGTGCTGCCGATCGAGCGGAAGAACTGCGTCGAGGCGGTCGCCACGCCCATCATCTGCTGCGGCACCGCATTCTGCACCACCAGGGTGTAAAGCGGCATCACCAGGCCGAGGCCGATCCCCAGGATGAGCATGTTGCGGATCGCGATCCCCTGCGTCGTGTCGGCACCCATGCCGGACATCAGCAGCATCCCGCCTGTCATCAGGCCCAAACCGACGAAGGCAATGATCTTGTAGCGACCGAGGCGCGAGACCAGTTGCCCGCTGAGGATGCTCCCCGCCGTCATCATCAGCATCAGGGGCGTCAGCAGCGTGCCGGATCGGGTGGCGGAGACGCCGATCACCGACTGCATGAAGAGCGGGATGTAGAGGATCGCCCCGAACATCCCCATCCCCATCAAGGTCAGCGTCAGGGAGGAGATCGCGACCGCGCGATTCCTGAAGAGACTCAACGGCATGATCGGCTCCTCAGCGCGCACCTCGGCGAAGAGGAAGGCGGCGAGCATCACGGCGGAGAAGGCCAGCAAGCCAATGACGCGCGGTGCGCCCCAACCATAGGTCGTTACCCATTCCAGGGCCACGAGCAGCGGCACGAGGCAGGCCACGAGGGTCGCGGTGCCGGCCCAGTCGATCGCGCGGCGTACCCCCTGCGGGCGAATGTCGGGGAAGGCGATGAAGAGGACCGCGACCGCCGCCAGGCCGACCGGCAGGTTGACGTAGAAGACCCAACGCCAGGAGGCCGTATCGGTGATCCAGCCGCCGAGGGTCGGGCCGAAAACCGATGCCAGACCCCAAACCCCGGCGAAAAGCCCCTGATATTTCCCGCGCTCGGCGGGCGGGAAGATGTCGCCGACGATCGTGAAGGTCAGGCCCATGACCACACCCGCCGCCAGACCTTGCAGGCCACGGAAGAGGATGAGCTGATTCATCCCATCCAGCGGCAGCGGTATTTGCCCCGATGCGCCGCAGAGTGCCGAGGTGAGGACGAAGAATACCGCGCCGCCGAGGTAAATCCACTTCCGCCCGTAGAGGTCGGAGAGCTTGCCGAAGATCGGCACGGCGATCGTCGAGGTGAGGAGATAAGCCGTGGTGACCCAGGCGTAACGTTCGAAGCCGTTCAGCTGCGAGATGATACTCGGCATCGCCGTGCCGACGATCGTGTTATCGAGCGCGGCCAGGAGCAGGGTGAATTGCAACCCGACGATTGTGCCGATCAGTTGCCGTTTGCTGAGTGTCTGAAAACTTTTCTGTGCTGGTGCCTCTACCGGGCTGCCCAATTCCATTCGTGTTCGCCTCCGTGATGTTCGTCATGTTCGCGTCGTCGTCACCGTCTTGTCATGAGTTAACCGTGATCGCCTACATCAATGTCGGCCGCGGCGGCATCTTCGAGGGCAATAGGCCCTCCGAAGCACCCCGTTTGACCATGCTGCCGCGCCAGGTGCGTGGCGTGGCGCACGAGCATCTGGGCCATCAATGCGCGGAACTGTTCGCGCTCGTCGTCGTTCAGCACGTCCGCCATCCGTTCCAGTCGATCGATCGCGATCCCTTCCATCTCACCGACCAGCGCCATACCTTGCGGCGCAAGGGTTAGCAGTTTCTGGCGTCGATCATCAGGGTTCTCCTCGCGCCGTACGTAGCCGTCGCGCACGAGGCGATCAACCGCGCGACTCGCCGCCGAATGACTGAGCATCAGGCACGCGGCCGCCTCAGCGACGGTGAGCGGCCCACGCCGCAAGCTGCGTAGGACGATCGACTCCGCCAGGGTGAGGTCGGCCGTGACCATCCGCTGCAACATCGGTCGCACCCCGGACCACCAGAACATCCGGTTCCAGCGGGTGAGGACTTCGCGTAGCGATTCGTCGGCCTCCTCAGCCGCCATCGTCCGCTCGCCGTCTACCGTCTCCGTTGATGTACCGTTACCCATGCGCTCCTCATCGTTACAGCCCTATGACCGAATTCATTGTATGCAGCAATGCATATATTGTCAACGGGAATCTGATGAGGAGCGACAAATACTGTACGCCGGTACAGTTTCCACCTGTATGGTCGGCACGGTACCGGCATGTCGGATTTGCGACCGCCATGTAGAGGGCGGTCGCGGTAACAGCGATCGTCTTGCCTTTATTCCAGGGCTATGAGGCGTAGATGCCGCGGAGCGCCGATTCCGCCTCGCCGATCGAGAGTTGAATATTCTTCCCGGCGAAGACATTGGCAAACATATCGACAATGACGAAGTGGGCGTCGGTATCGTCGGCGGCGCGGGAGGGTGCGGCGGGCCAGCCGATCCAACGGCCCGCGCTCGCCGCCGCCACGAAGGCGCGCAACTGGGGATCGCGCGACCAGAGCGGGCTATCCTCGAAGGCGCGCAATGCGGCGACGAGCGCCCCGCCACCGGCGTCCAGATACCGCTCGGTCTGCGCGCGTTGCCCGAGCCAGAGGAGGAACGCCCGCGCGGCCTCGGCATTGGTCGACGTTTTCAGTACGGCGTGCGCGCGGGTGGTCACCGGGGCGGCCTGCCCGCCCGGCCCGGCGGGGAATGGCGCGAGGGCCGATACCGCCGCTACATCCGGTGCCTCTTGTTTCAACTTCAGGTAGAGCCCCGGGCCGTTCTGCGTCGCGGCGATTTGCGCGTTGGCATAGGCGAGATTGTTGCCGCTATCGTCCCACGACAGCCCCTCGGGAAGGCAGGCGCTATTCCAGAAGCCCTTGGCCCACTCGATCGCCGCCGCCGTCTCTGGCGTGTTGATCGCGATCGTCTTGCCATCGACCTCGGTGACCCGCCCGCCGAAGGCCCAGAGGACCGCGTACCAGAGGGCGCGCGGATCCTCCACCGAGCGCCCCGCCGGTGCGCCGAATGGATGCCCTGCTGCTTTCCACGCCTTGCCAAGCGCCAGCAAGCCATCGGTTGTCGTGGGGAAGCTGCTTGCGCCCGCCGCCTTCAGCCAGTCGGTGCGGTAGATGACCGCGCTCGGGGCGACGCTGAACGGCAGTGCGCGCCACGCTCCCGACACATGGGCTTGCGCGGCGGGCGCATCGTAGTAGCCGCCCAGAGCCGTCCCCAACTCCTCAGTCTCGACTGAGAGATCGGCGAAGCGATCGGCGTAGAGCCAGGGGAGATTATCGCGAACCTGAACGATATCAATCCCGTCGATGGCACCCGGTGTTGCCAGGCGGGCACGCAACGCCGCGTTACCGACTGTCTCGACCGTCACCGCGACATGCTGCTCACGACCCCACTCGGCCGCGAGGGCGCGCAACGTATCATCGGCGGCTGGTGCGGTACTCCCGGCCATCAGCAAGGTAAGCGTCGCGCCCTCGCGGAAGGTCGGGTGTGAGGGCACGGTTGGCGTGGCGGGATCGCCCGAGACTGTCGGTGCCCCCTCCTGTTGCATCGTCGGTGGCGCATTGCGCGAGCAAGCGGCGAGGAGCGGCAGCGCGAGCAGACCGCCGGCGGCGAGCCCGAAGCGGCGGGTGAACTGCCGCCGGGTCAGCGTGGGCCTCGTCCGCTTTGTCGTCGCGCCGTCCTGATCCGCTGCGTCCATCGTCGCCCTCCGCCCTCTCGCGCCTCTCGTTACTGGCTTGCGTTCTCATCGTACGGGACTTCGGTATCACCTAGCGCCCCGCGGCCCTCAACCATGACTGTACGTACACTTGTATAGTATCGGATGTGTGCCGGATTGGCAAGAGGGAGCGAGGCTTGTTGTAGGGCTTGTGTAGGCGTAGGGGATAGCTGACGGCTTCAGCCGCCAGCCCAACGTATGCTATGCTGCTGGTCGATCCGCCCGATCCTCAACCTTTTGCCGCTGGGGGGACGCGATGGCCTCACCGATCCTTCCCTTGCTCATCCTGGTCAGCGGCAAACCGCGCGCGGGGAAATCGACCCTGGCGCGATAGCTCGCCGCCGAAGATGCCCTCTGGTTGCCGCTCGTCTCCTGCGATCCGCTCCGCGTCGGGTTGTTGGAAACGGGCGTGGCCGCATCCGGGCGTGCCGTGATCGACGTTTTCTATGGGACCGTTAAGTACCTGTTAGATCGCGGCGTCAGCCTGATCGCGGAACTCTCGTTCCGGCGCGGGCTGGATGAGCCGCAACTACAGCAACTTGCCAACCATTGCCGGATGGTGAATATCCATTGCCAGACGACGACCGAAGTGGCGCAACAACGATTTTTCGCGCGTCGGCACTCGCGCCGTCCGACGCCGAGGGCGGATATGGTCGGCGCGGCGATGGCAGGCGGCACCTTCGACTGGTCGGTCTTCGAGCCACTGGATTTGCCCATACCGCGGTTGTGCGTTGCCACCACAGCGGAGTATGCGCCCGACTTGGCGGAGATCGTTGCATTTTGTCATGACGAAGGAGATTGTACCGAGGGGAATGATGCGGTATCTGCGAGGTGATGCGACCCTACCACACGCCGAGGGAAATACCCTGATCATCCATGTCGTCAACGATCGTGGCGGCTGGGGTAAAGGTTTTGTCCTCGCACTTTCAGCACGATACCCGGCAGCCGAAGCGGCCTATCGTCGTTGTTCACGCCACCCAGCTGATGACGATCCGCCGTTTAGCTTAGGTGCCGTCCAGTTTATCGCCGTTGCTCCCGGCGTCTGGGTTGCCAATATCCTCGCCCAGCACGGCTATCGCAGTCCTGTCAACCCGGTACCGCTCGATTATGTTGCGCTTTCGCATGGTTTGGCGACCGTGGCACAGTTTGCAACCGAGCAGAGTTTGCGTGTGCAGATGCCGCGAATTGGCGCTGGGCTCGCGGGAGGGGATTGGGACCGAATCGCCGCTCTAATCGAGGAACAGCTACCTGCGAATGACGTCACCGTCTACGACTTGCCACCAGGCTAGTTGACTGGTGAAGTCATGAGACACATCCTACAAAATGTAGTTGCTCAGATCCTCATCCTCAACCAAGTCGCCGAGGCGTTCCCGGACGAATGTGGCGTCGATCGTGACCGTTTCACCGGAGCGTGTTGGCGCATCGAACGAGAGGTCTTCCAGCGTCCGCTCCATGATCGTCGCGAGGCGTCGCGCGCCAATATCTTCCTGGCGCTCGTTGAGGGTCGCGGCGAGCGCGGCGACCTCACGCAGGGCGTCATCGGCCAGGACGAGGGTCACGCCCTCCGTGGCGAGGAGGGCCGTGTATTGCCGAGAGAGGGAATTAGTTGGCTCGGTGAGGATCGCATAGAGGGCTTCCTCATCGAGCGGGTCGAGTTCGACGCGCAGGGGAAACCGGCCCTGAAATTCGGGGATCAGGTCGGATGGCTTGACGCCGTTGAACGCCCCCGCGCCGATGAAGAGGATGTGGTCGGTCTTGACCGGGCCGTAGCGGGTCGTGACCGTCGCCCCTTCGACGATCGGCAGGAGATCGCGCTGCACCCCTTCGTCCGAGACGTTGGGGCCGCTCTCGCCGCCATCGCCGACGATCTTGTCGACCTCATCGAGGAAGACGATCCCGCCATCCTCAACGCGCCGGATCGCCTCATCGAGGACGCCATCCCAATCGATCAGTCGGTCGGCCTCTTCTTCGGTCAGGACACGCCGCGCATCGGCGACCGGCAGGCGGCGTACGCGCCGCTCCGGGCCGAGCGGCGGGAGCGAGCGGTGACCGCGCCCCGCAGGCTCGACCGCCTCGTGGCCGTCGCCGTCGTGAAAGTCGAACGGATCGGGCGGGGCAATCGCCACCTCGATCTCGACCATCTCGCTCTCCAACTGCTTGTCGCGGAGTTGCGTCAGGATCCCCTGGCGCTGCTGCCGCCGTGCCTCGGCGCTGATCCCTTGCTGCTCCGCCACCACCGGGGCGGCGGCACCGCGCCTCCCGCGTCGCGCCGCCGCACTGCGGCGGGCGGGGCTGATCCCCTCGCGCTGCTGGAGGATATAGGTCGCCAAACGCTCATCGGCGGCGCGCTCGGCCTCGGCGCGCACATCCTCGAACTGGCGCGCATCGACCTGATCGACGCTGACTTCGAGGAGATCGCGGATGATCGACTCGACATCGCGCCCGACGAAGCCAACCTCGGTGAAGCGCGTCGCCTCGACCTTGAGGAATGGCGCATCGACAATCTTGGCGACCCGCCGCGCGATCTCGGTTTTCCCTACCCCGGTCGGGCCGATCAGCAGGATATTCTTCGGGCTGACCTCATCGCGCAGATCTTCGGGCAAGAGGGCACGGCGCATCCGCGAGCGCAACGCGACCGCGATCGCGCGCTTGGCATCACGCTGCCCGATGATGTACTTGTCGAGTGCGGCGACGATCGCCGCCGGGGTCAGGCTATCCATCGTGCGTTGCGCTCCGTGATGCGGCGCAGGGCGAAAAACGCTGCCCCAGGCCGCGATACGTACATAAGCTGTGAGTTTAGGCAACGCCCGCTGACGTGTCGTCTTTGCCCGCGGCCTCGTCGCCAGCTGGCGACTCGTCAGCTGGGGCATCGAGCGCTTCGATCAGCAGCGTATCGTTGGTGTAGATGCAGATCCGCGCGGTGATCCGCATCGCGGCCTCCACGATCGCGCGGGCATCCATCTCGGTATGTTCGAGGAGCGCCTTGGCTGCGGCGTAGGCAAACGTCCCGCCCGCGCCGATCGCGATCGCGCCGTCATCCGGCTCCAACACGTCCCCGTCGCCCGAGAGGAGGAGTAAGGTGTCGTTATCGGCGATGATCAACTCGGCTTCGAGGTGGCGGGTCGCCCGATCGGTGCGCCAGTCTTTCGCCGTCTCGACCGCCGCCTTACGCAGATTACCGCGCCAGGTATCAAGCTGGCTCTCGAAGCGGTCGATTAGGGTCAGTGCGTCGGCGGCGGCACCGGCGAAGCCCGCCAGCACCTGCCCGTCGTGGAGCCGCCGCACCTTGCGCGCCCCATGCTTGACCACCACGTCCCCGAGCGTCACCTGACCATCACCGGCGAGCGCCACCTTGCCATCGCGCTTCACCGCGAGGATCGTCGTCGCATGTGGCCGCAGGGCGGGAGGAGGCATCGCTGTTGGTGTCCTTACGAGTCGTG
>DATCMP010000533.1:0-3199 GCA_036563365.1 Thermomicrobiales bacterium | reverse complement strand
TGTGAGGCACCCCCAGCCTTTCGTACAGTTGACGCCAGCCGCGCTCCCTTGTTACCCTTAGCGCGTTGGGCTCGTAGGAGGTAGGTCGTTGATCAGCTAGCTCGGGTGACGCGAACGTTGTGATGTCCCGACCCTGTGGTCGGGCGTGGCGTGGCGTTGCTGGGCGGCGGAGACGGCTGGACCCTGACCGAGACCCGTGATGCGCGCTTTCCCTTTCGGTTCCCCCAGGCGCGCGAACAGACCACTTTCCTGTGACAGGCACAGCCCCTCCCCGCACCCGGCGAGCGATCGCTGCGGAGCGCGCGGTTTCGCGCGGTATGGGAGGCCCTTTGATACTCAAAGTCAGCAACTTGGCGAAGCGGTTCCCCGATGGGCCGGTCTTCGGTAATGTGTCGTTCGGCCTCAATCCCGGCGAGAAGGTCGGGCTGATCGGGCCGAATGGCAGCGGCAAGAGCACCCTGCTCAAAATCCTCGCCGGGCGACTCGCCGCCGATACCGGCACCGTGTCGCTCGGCGCGGGCGAGCGGATCGGCTACCTGGAGCAGTACCCGGCGCACGAACTCGACCGCCCGGTGGCCGAGGTGCTGACCGCCGTCAACCCCGAACTGGATGCCGCGCGCACGGCGATGGCGACCGCGAGCGCGGCACTCGGTCGCGCCGATCTGTCGCCCGCCGAGCAGGAGACGTTGCTCGCCACCTACGGCGAGGCGGCGGAGCAATTCGAGCGGCAGGGCGGCTATGAGGTCGAGGCGCGGGCGGAGCAGATCGCCGACGGCCTGGGCCTCGGGACGATCGATGGGGCGCGTCTGGTCGCGTCGCTCAGCGGCGGACAGAAGACGCGGCTGGCGCTGGCGCGGCTGCTCCTGGCCGAGCCGACGATCCTACTGCTCGATGAGCCGACCAACTACCTCGATCTCCCGGCCCTCATCTGGTTGGAGCGATTCGTCGCCGCGTCGCCGCACGCCGCGATCATCGTCTCGCACGACCGGCGTTTCCTCGACCAAACGGTCGGCGGTATCCTCGAAATGGATACCGAGACGCGCACCGTGACCCGCTACGTCGGCAACTACAGCGACTATGCGGTGGCGAAGGCGCGCGAGCGGGCGAAGCGGGAGGCGGCGTACCAGGATCAGGTCGAGCGGGTCGCGGCGTTCGAGCGCCAGATCGGGATGTTGAAGAACAAGGCACAACATACGCAGAACACCACTCAGAATGACTTTTATCGCGGCATCGCCAGGAAGGTCGCCAAGCGCGCGAAATCGCAGGAGCGCCGCCTGGAACGGTACATCGAAGGCGAGGAGCGGGTCGAGCGCCCGGAAGAGGCGAAGCAACTCTACCTGGACGACCTGATCGACGGGGCGCTAACCGACGACCGGCTGGCGGTCGCCGCGCGCGATCTGCGCGTCGCCTACGGCGCGACGACGATCTTCGACGGCCTCGCGCTGGAGGTCCACGGCGGCGACCGTTTGGCGCTGGTCGGGCCGAACGGTGGCGGCAAGAGCAGCCTGCTGCGCGCCCTCGCGGGGCAATTCACGGGCGAGGTCGGTGGCAGCGTGCGTTACGGCGACGGCGTGCGGGTCGGTTATCTGCCGCAGGAGCACGGCGGTGATCCGGTCGCGGGGGCACGCACGGCGTTGGAAACGTTTCGGGCCGAGGTGATCGGCTACGAGGACGAGGCGCGGGCGTTCCTCGACAAGTTCTTGATCAGCGGCGAGCAGGTCTACCGCCGCCTCGATGAGTTGAGCTACGGCGAGCGCGCGAAGCTGGCCCTGGCGAGCCTCGTCGCCAGCGGCGCGAATCTGCTGCTGCTCGATGAGCCGACGAGCCACCTCGACGGCGCGGCGATCGAGCGGATCGAGTCGGCGCTGGCCGAGTACCCAGGCCCGCTCGTCGTCGCCTCCCACGATCGCTACTTCCTCGCGCAGATCGGCGTCAACGGCGTCATGCTCCTGGAAGAGGGGCGCTTGCGGCGGCTGGGGAGTTTGGAGGAGTACGAGGAGATGGTTATGCGAATGACGAATGACGAATGACCGTGGTCCCCTGCCGGGTCAGGGGAGAATGACGAATAGTGGGCGGGGGCAAGGGAGGGTGGTGCTGCGAGCCAGACGGGGATTGAATCCCGATGACTACGCATGGGACAAGTCTCGGCTAAGGGCCTGCGGCCACGAAATACCCCTAAACGGCACAATGCCCGCCTTCGCGGGTTGGGAACGTTAATGGGCATTACCTCATATGACCTACACTGTGCCTTTGCCGAACCTAGTCCAATTCATTGGACTTTGTGGCCCGCAGGC
Source organism: Thermomicrobiales bacterium (assembly GCA_036563365.1). Lineage (GTDB taxonomy): Bacteria > Chloroflexota > Chloroflexia > Thermomicrobiales > CADCWN01 > CADCWN01. The sequence goes on along the minus strand of DATCMP010000533.1, from coordinate 905 downwards.
CACCTAGCGCCGGTTTAAACCGGCGACCCACGCCCGCCACAATTCCCCGCCACGCCTCAAAACCGTCAATATTTACCCCGCCCTGTTTCTGCGTTGCGATCGTGGGAATAGGGCGGGTTGTATTGCGTTGTATCTAGCAACGAGAGCGACATGCAATCACTTATCTATAATCGTGATTGTAAGATACTCTTGATAAGGAGTGGTAGGAAGGATATACTTCGTATATCGAATCTCCTCAGTGGCGAGAGATTTGCGAACTACCCCCTAACGGGCGTACAGCGGCGGGCGACAGGCTCCGATCTGTCGGGACGCTAGGCGGCAGGGACCGCGGATCGTGGAGAGTGAACAGGGATGGACCGTACCAGAAGGTTGCCGAGTCGCAACGCGGAGCAGATTCAGTCCGAGATGGAGGGGCTGTTCCGGGCGCTCGTTAACCAGCAGCGCACGATGCACCATCAGGTCGCCGGCGGGTGGCGACCCCACCTGGAGGTGTACGAGACGAGCGAGGCCCTGACGGTCCGCGCCGAGTTGGCGGGGATCGACGAGGAGACGCTCGATGTGGCCGTCGAGGAGCATCTGTTGCGCGTGCGCGGCGTCCGACGCCGCGAGGCCAGCAACGAGGAACGCCGCGTCTATCACCAGATGGACATCGCCTACGGGCCGTTCGCGGCGGAAGTCTTCATCCCGTTCGCGATCGCGACTGATGAGGTCGAGGCGACCTACGAGAACGGCGTCCTTCAGGTGGTCCTCCCGAAAGTCCCGGCGCGGCGCGTGATCCCACGCACGGTGCGGGTGGCGACGGCGAGCGAGTCGTGAGTCGTGGGTCGTGAGTCGTGAGAACTTGTCGCGGGCGATGTGCCTGTAAGCGAGCAATCACGACAATGACGACCCCTCTCACGACCCAC
>DATCMP010000532.1:0-5154 GCA_036563365.1 Thermomicrobiales bacterium | reverse complement strand
GTGGGTCGTGAGTCGTGAGAGAGGACGCGCTCGTTGAGAAGTTATCAGCGGCGAACCTGCTCACGACTCACGACCCACGACCCACGACTCGCCCCGGAGGGCACCCCATGGACCGTTTCTGCCCGGCGTGTGGCGGGGAGTTGGCGACGCGGCAGTTGGTGGCGTACGAGCCGCCGCGACAGGTCTGCACGCGCTGCGGGCGGGTGCAATATCGCAACGCGAAGCCGTGCGCGGAGGTGCTGGTCGTGCGCGACGGTCGGGTGTTGCTGGTGCGGCGGGCGATCGCGCCGGGCAAGGGGAAGTGGGACATCCCCGGTGGTTTCCTCGAAGCCGCGGAGCATCCCGAGGCGGGGGCGCTCCGCGAGTTGCGGGAGGAGACCGGGCTGACGATCACGATCACCGGCCTGCTGGGGATCTATCTCGATGGCTATTTCTACGATGACCCCGAGCGCGGCGAGACGACGCTGAATCTCTGCTACCTGGCGACCGCCGATGGCGAGCCCCAGGCGGGCGACGACGCGGCGGCGGTCGGCTGGTTCGCGCCGGACGAGTTGCCGGGTGCCGATCAGATCGAGTTCCGGCATCAGCTCCAAATCTTCGCGGATTGGCGGCAGCTGGTGGGCGGAGCAAGCGGCGACTGACGGGTGTATCCTTTCGTGCCGGTTGGTCGCGAATAGTGCCTGCCGCTATCGGCACGGGTCGCCGTCATGGAGCGCGAGCGGGCGGGCTATTTCTGGTTTCGCTTGCGCCGCTCGATGATCTCCTTGGCTTTCCTGATCCGTAACACCGCTTTCTCGATCTCCAACGTGTTGATCTCCGAGATTGCCGCGATGACGCGTACTTTTTCGTCATCAGTGAGGTGATCGTCGTTCAATTTGTCCAGAAGGAATTTCTTTTCCTCTAGAGCGGTTGTCGAAATGTAATCATCCTCCGAACCTTCAACCAGGCGTAAGCGAAACCAGCCCCAGCCTGCGGCGATCGCACCGGTAATCGCCGGGGTGAGGATGACGAGCAAGCCTTTGTAGTCGGTTGTATCGGGTAAACGGTTGATGAAGAAAGAAATGATCGTGCCGATGAACACCCCGAAGCTGGCTGCCTCGACATCGACACGCCGAGTGCTACCGGGGCTGGGCGACCCGCTCAAGCTGCTCCGCCTCTTCCTGCTGGCTCCGCGCCTCGCGGGCTCGTTTCAACAAGATTCGGATCGTGTACTCATCCATTTTCACCAGCGAGGGCGGTTCCGCGACGCTCTCGCTCAGCGGCTGCTCCGCTGTTGTCTGGATTGTCTGGTCGGCGCGTTCCTCGGTTACCCGGCGAAAGTTCCGATCACGTTCCACGACACGGTCCAACCGTTCAAGCGCCCCGACCTGACGGGTCAGCGCGGCGTGCTCAAGCCGTTGCTTCAATGTAGTGCGGAGATGTGTGGCAAAGGTTATCCCGCTGACCGCCACGATCAGCAGGGCGGTCGCACCCGTTATAGACTCGAAGTTCATGGCGCACCCTTTAACGGTGGTATCGCGAAGGGGGTGGCTCCCACCCAACGGTCAGATCAAGAATATCGTGCCAATTGCCGAAATGCAATAATTTGATAGTGCTGCTAAGTAGTGTTACACGCTCCTCTACGCCACATCGCGCACGCGGATGACGAGGGCGGTGATCGCGACGAAGAGCGCGAGATAGACGAGCAGGACGAGGGTGGCGCGCTCGGGTGGGATGGTGCTGCCGCCGCCGCTGAAATAGCTGGAGAGCGCACCGGCATTCGCCCCGAGCAGGACGTTCCGCAGTTGATTGGCCTGCTCCACGAAGAGCGCCACCCCGCTGACGACCGATTCCAGGACGAGCGAGTAGATCAGCCCGAGGCCGATCGCCAGCGCCGAGGAACGCAGGACGGTGGCGAGGGCGACGCCGAACATCGTCCAGACGGCGAGGATCAGCCAGCCCGCGGCGAGCCCTTTGATCAGTTCGAGCGGCGAGGGCGGGGTGAGCGACGCGCCCTGGAGCGCGGCGGCGATCAGGCTGCCGAGCAGGCCGAGCAGGAGTGCGACGCCGCTGAAAAGGAGCAGGATCGGGGCGAGGGCCAGCAACTTGCCGCCGATCAGGGCGAGGCGACCGGGCCGCTGCGTCAGGATCGTCTTAAGCGTCCCCCAGCTATATTCGCTGCCGATCGTCAGCGCGCCGAGAATCAGGCCAATCGGCCCGCCGAAGGTGCTGAGGAGCGGGATCACCTGCGACACCATCACGCCCGGCAGCAGCCCTTCGCGCAGGCTCTGGGCCGCGATACTCTGCGCGGCATCCTGGGCACCCGTCGCGCTGCGCTCGATCACGACGATCGCCACGCCGATCAGGATATAGCCGATCGTCAGGATGCCGAAGCAGAGGAGGATACCGAGGACCCAGATGGCGGGGCGGCGGGTCAGCTTCAGCCATTCGGCGCGATAGCTCCCGGCGACCAGGGCGAGCGGGTTCATCGGCGGGCCTCCTGTGGGGCGACGGCGCGGGGCGGCGCGGGCGGTTGCCCCGGCGCGTGCGGCTCTTCGGTCAGGTGCAGGAAGACCGCTTCGAGCGACTCCTGCACCGGGCGCAACTCGCTGACCGCGACCCCCGCGCCGACCAGGGCGGCGTTGATCGCGGCGGCGCGCTCGGGGGCGACGCCGAGGCGCAGCGCCCCATCGGCCACGCGCACGCTCGTGACCCCGGGCAGGGTGCTGGCGACCCGCTCGGCCTGATCGAGCGGCGTCGCGCGGACGAGGAGCGCGCCGGGACCGCGCAGCGCCTCGACGGAGTTCTCGGCGATCAGTCGCCCGTCCTGGATGACGCAGGCGCGGTCGCAGATCTGCTCGATCTCGCCCAGCAGATGGCTGGAGAGGAGGATCGTGCGGTCGCCCTGCCCCAGGCGGCGGATCAGATCGCGCATGTCGGCCATCCCGCGCGGGTCGAGGCCGTTCGTCGGCTCGTCGAGGATCAGCAGCGCGGGGTCTTTCAGCAAGGCCCCGGCGACGCCGAGGCGCTGCTTCATCCCGAGCGAATAGGTCGAGAATTTGTCGTCGGCGCGATCGGCGAGATCGACCGTCGCGAGCACATCGGCCACGCGCCCATCCCCGACCCCGGCGTAGCGGGCGAGGGCGCGGAGATTCTGCCGCCCGGAGAGGTATGGGTAGAAGGCGGGCGATTCGACCAGCGCGCCGATCCGCGCGAGCCCGGCGGGGTCGCCGGGGGCCGCGCCGAGGACGGTCGCCGCGCCGCTCGTCGGCTTAATCAGGCCCAGCAGCATCCGCAGGGTGGTCGTCTTGCCCGCGCCGTTGGGGCCGAGGAAGCCGTAGACCTCGCCGCGCCCGACCGTCAGGCTGATCCCCTCGACGGCGGCGCGGCTGCCGTACCGCTTGGTCAGGTCGCGCGTGACGATGTACGGCTCGGCGGCGTGGTTGCTGGGCATCGGTGACTCCTTCGGGAAGGGACAGTTTTACCGCGGAGACACAGAGACACGGAGGGCCGCAGAGCGGGACGAGAGAAATAATCCGCTCTCTGCGAACGCTTTCTTGCTCGGCGTCTCCGCGTGCAACCGTCATCCCGGACGAAGCGCACGATCGCGCCCTCGCGGCGGGCGGTGGATGCTGACTGTTCGCGCCAATGATACCACCCCGGCTGCGACTATCTGGCAACGTTCGTGCGAGGGGAGCTTTCCCGAGGCAGCGCGGTGCGGTTGGGAGGGGGACTGGACAGCGAGAGCAGGCGGCTTTTCTTCGTGCTGGGGATCGTACGGCTGCGGCGTGAGCGCGCGTTCGCCCGCAGCGCGGCCCAGGCTCCCGGCATGGTCATCGGCTTTCAGCGGCGGTTACCCCGAGGATCAGCGAACCGGTCGGGTTCGCAAAGCTATGATTTCCCGGTCGTGCGCTACACCAAACAGGCCGGGCAGACGGTCGAGTTCGCGTCGCGGTCGGCGACGCGGCCGCGCGTGGTGCGCGAGGGTCAGGCGGTGAACGTCCTCTACGATCCCGCCGCGCCGCAACGGGTCCGCATCGCTTCCGACTGCTTGCAGTATAGGTTGCCGGTCTTCTTCATCACCTTCGGGCTGGGGATGGCGCTGTTCGCCGCGCTTTTCGGCTTCTTCGCCTGGATGCTTCTCTCGCGTCTGCCGACGACATAATCGCCCGCAGCGTCCCTCCGGTGCCACAGGGCCTTTCACCGCCTAGAACTTGACCGTGAGTGAGTAATCACATACACTGTTGGTGTGAGTGGTTCCTCACAGGGTAGGGAGGCGATGATGGTCACGCGCGAGCGCCTGATCGATGCGGCGGAGCGGATCATCCGCGAACGCGGGATCGGCGCGGTGACAACGAAGGAGGTCGCGCGCGAGACCGGGCTGGCCGAAGCGACCCTCTACCGCCATTTCCCGGACAAGACGGCGCTGCTCCTCGCCGTCTTCGGCGAGCGGATGCCGGGCAACTTCTTGGCGCAGATCGGGGGACTCGCGGCACGCGCGGGGACAGGGACCGTGGTCGCACAGCTCGAAACGCTCGTGGTGGCGGCGTTAACCTTCTTCGTCCAGACCGCGCCGCTCAGCGCCGCCGCCGCCGCCGATCCCGCGCTCGCCGCCCGCCATTACGCGCGCCTGCGGGATCTAGGCACCGGGCCGGATGTCGCGCAGCGGGCGCTCGTTGACTATCTGCGCGCCGAGCAGGGGCTGGGGCGGGTCCACGCGGGGGCGAACGTGGAGATGGCGGGCGCGGTGCTGCTCGGCGTCTGCTTCCAGCAGGCACACGCGCGCCATCTGCTTGGGCTGGCGACGGCGGCGTTCGACCCCGAACGATTCGCGACGGAACTCGTCGGCCTGCTGATGACCGGGCTCTCCCCGCCATCCTGAGTCGCGGCACCCGCCGCGCCCTTGTCGCTCCTCCCCAGGCACCGTTTCCTGCCGTGCGATGGTAGGTGGCTACCGCATTCCCCGAATTTCACCGGCTACTTCGTGCCCTATGGCATGGGCGAGCGTGCTCTTGCCCGAAACGTTGGCGTGTTGTCCGCGACGCATACCCCTGGCTTATGCGCCTGTCGCGCAGCGATCTGCTGCCGTATCGAAAGAAGGAGCCCCCGATGAAGAAATTTGGTGCCACGTTCACCACACGGCTGGGTAACGTGATCGTGACCGCCCTCCTGCGA
>DATCMP010000531.1:0-2233 GCA_036563365.1 Thermomicrobiales bacterium | reverse complement strand
GTAGTTGAAGTCGCGCCGCTGTTCGCCATCGCCGAATAGCTGAATCTCCTTGCCCTCGACCGCGAGGCGGATCAGCCAGCCGATCGCGGTCTGCCGATTGTGGCGGATCAGCATTCGGGGGCCGTAGGTATTGGTCAGGCGGAGCGAGGTGGTGCGGATCCCGTGTACGCGGTGATAGAGGATATGGTAGGACTCCCCGGCGATGCTGTTGATGCCGTTGACATCGACCGGGTCCTGGATGTGCTGCTCATCGATCGGCAGATAGTTGGCCCGACCGTATTGCTGCCGCGTGGCCGTGTGGACGACCCGAATGTCGGGGTTATGCTCGCGGCAGGCTTCCATCATCGCGAGTTGGGCGCGGCTGTTGATCTCCAGATCGGTGAACGGATCGCGCATCGAGTCGATATGGCTGACCTGTCCCGCCAGATTGAAGAGGTAGCGCTGACCCTGCACCAGATAGCGCAGGCTGACCGTATCGCGCACATCGGAGATGTTGATCTGGACCCGATCGCGGATGTCGTCGACGTTGAAGAGGTTGCCGCCAGCCCCTGGCAACATCGCATCGACGATCGTCACCCGTGCGCCGAGCGCGACAAGGTGATGCGCTAACGCGCTGCCGATGAACCCGAGCCCCCCGGTGATCAATACCGGGGCATCGGCGAAGGCGTTGTTGTAGTTCGGCGCGCTCACCGGGCCTCCTTATGCCGACCCTCTGGCGCGGAGACGGCGGTTTGATTCGAGGGCAAACGCTGGACCCGCAGTTGCCACCAGAACGAGAGGATGTCGGTGAGAGTGCGGGCGATCCGCGGCAGGTTGAAGAACTGGGACTTGCCGTAGGCGCGGTGATAATGGTGGACCGGCACCTCCGCGAAGCGGCACCCGGCATCCTGCAGCTTCTTGACCAGCTCCAGGCAGATCATCCCGGTGTTCGACGTCAGCGTGACCCGCTCCAGCGCCCCCCGGCGGATGAGGCGGAAGTCGCAGTCCACGTCGCGCAATTTGAAGCCGAAGAGCAGCTTCATCGCCCAGTGGTACAGCCGCCCGATGACGATCCGCCCCAGCGGGTCGGAGCGGCTGATCTTGTAGCCGTTGACGACATCGATCCCCGGCGTGAGCTTATCCAGCAGGAGCGGCAGCTCGCGGGGGTCGTACTGGCCGTCGCCGTCGGTGTAGAAAAAGAGTTCCTTCGTGGCGGTGGCGATGCCGAGCTTCAACGCGCCGCCGTAGCCGAGAGGCTGGCGGTGGGTGAGGACGCGGAGCCGCGCGAACTGCGGGGCCAGTTCCTCCAGCACCTCGACGGTGTAGTCGGTGCTGCCATTCTCGACGACGATGATCTCGTAGTCATCGGTCAGCGCGCGGCAGGTGCGATCGGCCTCGATCACGAGGCTGGCGATCGTCCCGCCATCGTTATACGCCGGGAAGAAGACACTGATACTCGGCTTGCTCACCGGTACGCACCTCTGCGAATACCAACGGTCAATTGCTCATCAATCGGTTGTTTCCAGGAGCGGAGTATAGCACAGACCCCCTCGTTCCCTGGCGAATCTGCTTCGCCGTGCGGACCGAGTGTACAGTCTAGCCTCCCCCGGATGGACACCGCGCGACGTTCGAATAGGCGCTCTGGCGATGTCCACTCGTTCCCGCCAAAGCGGATCGTCCGGGCGATTCGCCAGCCATCGCCACGACCTACACTGGACGTAGGCCCGCTAGGACAACGATGACCGTTGCGGGGACAGTCGGGAAAGGGGTGGGGCCGATGGGCGATTGGTTTCAAGTCGTTGAGCAGAGCAACTATCGTCGGTCTACCCTCCTCGCCGAAGCGCGGCGGGAGCAGCGATGTGCGGCATTCGGTCAGGGGAATTTCAGGGCGCAACTCGCCGCCGCGCTGATTCGCGTTGCGCTGTGGCTGGCCCCCGCGACCGCGCAGCCCCGTCGGCAGGGTGAGGTGCTTGATGAACGGATCCTGCCCGGTATCGTCGGCTCATAGTCCGCGATCGGCGGGAGATTCGCTGCCGAAGGAAGAACGATGATGATACACAATATGTATGAGATCGAACGAATTATCCAATTGGAGCAGTTGGCGCGCGATGAGCGGGTGCGGCATGAGCAGCATTCCCTCGCCGCACGGGGGCAGGCGTGGCCCCCGTTCGTGCGTCTGGCTTTCATCGCCTCTCTGTTGACCCTCTTCCGGGTCAGCTAGTCACAGCCCGATTGATCATTGATGGGCGGGCGG
>DATCMP010000529.1:0-6014 GCA_036563365.1 Thermomicrobiales bacterium | reverse complement strand
CCGCCCGCCCCACTTCTACGACCAGCCAACTTACGAGAGTCGCCCAATTTGTCAGTAACCCGCCTTGGTATCCACCACGTTCTTCAGTTCCTCGCCCTTGAGGAAGTGCCCGACGTTCTCTTTCAGCAGCACAATACCGCGCTCCCAAAGGAGCGGTGTGGCGGCGGCATTGTGGCCGGTGATGATCACATTCGGCAATTCCCAGAGCGGGGAATCCGACGGCAGCGGCTCGGGATCGGTCACATCAAGGCCCGCGCCGGCAAGACGCCCCTCGCGGAGCGCGGCGATCAAGGCATCCTGATCGATCAGCGGCCCGCGCCCGACGTTATAGAGATACGCTGACTGCTTCATCAGTCCCAGTTGCTTGGCGCCGATCATCCCCTTGGTTTTGTCGGTCAGCGGTAGCGAGAGGGCGACGTGATCGGCCTCTTTGAGGAGGCTGGGCAACTCGTCGCTTGCCACCGTCTCGTCAACACCCTCCGGCGGCTCGGTCGGGTGGCGCTGCATCGCCACGACCGTCATCCCGAGCGCGGAGGCGCGCTCGGCCAGCGCCTCGCCGATGTCGCCCAGCCCCAGAATCGCCAGAGTCTGCCCGGTTGGCTCGAATGTCGCCGGGGCATCCTCGCCCCACTCCTTACGCCGCTGACGATCGAACAACTCCGGCAGGCCACGCGCGAAGGCGTACATCAGGGCGATCACATGGTCGGCGATATTCGGCGCGGCGATCCCGCTGAAATTGGTCAGCGTCAAGGGATGTTTCGCCAGGGAAGGCGAGAGCCAACCTTCGACACCGGCGCTCGTGACCTGCGCCCAGCGCAATTGCTTCGCCTGCGTCAACTGCTCATCGCTCAAGGCATCCCCGCCAATGACGGCGTCGGCTTCCCCTAAAACATCGGCAAATTCCGCATCGTCCGTCGCGACGATAAAGTCCGCCTCCGGGAAAGCCTCGCGCAACTCGCGCAGATAACGTTCCTCAAGGTCTACCCGCAGCACCAGCTTGCGTCGTTCGGCCATCCTCGCCCCCGCTCCTTAATATATCGCACTCCCGATCAACGATCGCTCGCTCATCCGCCTGGCAGTAGCAGAAGCAGGGGTCATACCACGAGATGTTCACGAACGATGCAACACCCCCGGCGCAACAACCAGAGCGGAGGATAACCGTCGCCCTGCGGTACAATCGCCGACGACGTGGTATCGCGACAACCGACCCCCGGTCGGCGCGGCGACCCCTTCTACTTCCAGCGATCGAACAACGCCCGCCTATCGAACACACGAATCAGGAGTACCGATGATCGACGCACCCGCTCCCGCGCCGACGATCCTCATCCTCGTCCGCCACGGCCAAACCGCATCGAACATCCACGGGCTACTCCACGGGCAGGTCGATGTCCCGCTCACACCGCTCGGGATCGCCCAGGCCCACGCGGTCGCCGCGCGCCTCGGCCAGGAGGAGAGGATCGCCGCGATCTACAGCAGCCCGCTCGAACGGGCGCAACACACCGCCACGATCATCGGCGGCGTCACTGGGCACACCCCGATCATCCACCCCGGACTACTGGAGATTCATTTCGGCGAAGCGGAAGGTTTAAGTGTCGATGAAGCATGGGTACGCTACCCGCATCTGCGGCCACGCGACGACGACGACGGGAGCGCCGATCTCCAATGGCCGGGAGGCGAGTCGCGCCACGGTTTCAGTGCTCGTGTCCGCGAAACGATCGTGGAGATATCACGTCAACATGCGGGTGAGAAGATCGTGATCGCCACCCACGGGGGCGTTATCGGTCGCGCGGTCTGCACGCTGCTCGCAGATGACAGCGCGGACTGGATGCGCTATCTGGTCTGTGATTGCGACGCAATCGCATCGAGCAGGGCATTGGCGTCGCTCTCAATGCTGTAACGCTCGGGGGCGGTCGCCGGGTAGATGGTGGTGCGCAGATCAATCGCCGCGATCAGATCGCGCTTCGCTGCGTAGGGCAACAGGTGCCAATTCTCGCGGATCGCGTTGGCCTGCTCTTGCAGCGCGTCGAAACGGGCTAGGGTCGCGCTCGCGGCATCAGCACGGGTCCGCAACTTCGCCAGTTGCGCTTCGAGGCCGATGCGCTCCTTCGCCAGCGCGGTCAGCTTCTCCAGGAGCGGCGCGGCGGCATCGGCGTCATCGAGGGCGGCGACGGCGGCGGCGACGACCGACTGTCGCTTCTTGACGGTGGCAAGGGTCGCCTCGGTCGCTGCCATGTCGGTAGCCGTGGTGTCATCGTCGCGCAGCCGGGCGATCATCAGGCCGAGAACATCCCGATCCAGCACGACGCGCTTCAGGTAGGCTTCGGCCGCAGCATCGAGTTCGGCAGCGAGGATCATGGCCGTCGGGCAGTCGATGTGCGCCTCGGTGTTGCGTCCGACGCGGTAGTATCGCTTGCTACCGCCACTGGTGTTCGCGTGATGCACGGCGGCGGCACCTTTCCCACAATGGCCGCAGAAGACGTGACCCGCGCGCAGCAGATAGGATTCGGGGTCGAGATTCCGGCGGGTCGATTCCCTCGCATTGCGCGCGGCGCGATCTTGGCAGGCGTCGAACAGTGCCTCATCGACTAGGGGCGGGATCACCCCATCGGGCAAGCGCACCCACTCCTCGGGCGGGCGCAGGACTTGCCGCTTCTTGCCGCGCTCGGTGACAATCGCGCGGCGATTGTTATACGCCTCGCCCTTGTATGAGGGGTGCGTGAGCAGGCGCAGGATGACGGCGCGCCCCCACAGCCCCTTCCCGGTCTGCGTTGGCACACTCTGGGCGTTGAGCCGAGTCGCGATCGCGCGCACCGCTATGCCCTCGGCGTACCACGTGAACACCTGCCGCACAATCGGCGCGGTCTGCGGATCGATCTCGTAGCGGTCGCGGCAGATGGTCGAGATCGTTTCGCCGTCGCGCTCAATCACCTCGACCGGGAAGCGATAGCCGTACAGCGATGTGGCACCGGGTTTCAGCTTCCCGGCGTCGTTTCGCGCCTTCAGCCCGCGCTTCGTCCGCTCGATGATCTTCTCCCGCTCAACCTCGGCGGCGAACCCCTTGAGGGAGAGCAGCATCTTGCCGGTGGGCGAGGAATCGAAGTCCTCGGTGACAAACTCGAATCTCGCGCCGTACCGCTCGGCCTCGTCCAGGAGGATATAAAGGTGCGCCTGATCGCGTGAGAGTCGGTCGATCGCGTAGACGACGATCACGTCGACTTCGCCGCGCCGAACCGCGTCCCGGAGGAGGCTCAGGCGTGGGCGCTCGTGGAGGGCAGAGGCGGTGTAGACCTCGGTGTAGACGCCGGAGATCGCGTAACCGCGCTGTTCGCAGCACTCGCGACACGCCGCTTCTTGCGTACCGAGCGAACTGTTCTCCTCTTGCTTGTCGCTCGATACGCGGCAGTAGATGAGGGCATTGCTTATCCGCTGCGTCGCCATGCTATCCTGACTCCTAGCTCGCTGGTGCTGATCTCACCAGGGAGCGCTACTCGCCGCGTGTCTCATTCACGCGGCGAGTCCTTTTCCCTTCGCCTCGATTGCTGCCCTGAATTCATCGATTTCAATCGGCTCGACATCCAGTGCCGCCGCGATTCGCTGCATCGTTCCGAACTGCGGCAATACGGCCCTCGCCTCAATACTCACGATCGATTGCGTGGCCACCTTCGCCTTCGCGGCCAACGCCCGCACCGTTAGGAATTTTTCAGCACGCAATTGGCGCAAGCTTGCCATTGTAACCACCTCGCTTTCTTAGGACAATTATAGCACAATTCTAGAGCATTCTGATATGTGGTCGAGGTATGCTAACGTCGGTTTTTGTGCGTCAAACCAACACAGCGTGCCTAGCACTCTGCCAAACTGATTGAATATTGTGGGTTGCCACTCCTTGCACAATGGATCTTTATTGCCGTGGCGCAATCACGAGCTCGAACTTCTAGCGTCGACGGTCCTGTAGCAACTAGAGGCGCGGTCGGAAAGGGGTAGACTCAGCACCTCGTCACGACTTGCCGGCTCTTGCCGACATTCGATGATCGCCTTCCGCTCGTTTCAAGCGCTGTCACGGTCGGATCAGAGGCTCTGGTTATCCGCCGTCGCAGGACCGTCGCCGACGGTCGACGATTCATGCCACCGCTTAGGGAAAGCCGGAACGGGATCATCGAAAAGCGGCAAGAGCCGTCATCGGTGACAGCGGCATGCAGTGCGCGTGGCGGCACATGCGGAGCGCGTCCCGCTGAGGTAGACTGCGTGCGGCATGGCACAATGACGCTGGCGCGCACCCGACCCGGCCCGAGCGCGGGGCGAACAGCGGTAGCGCACGAGGGGAGGGTCGTAGTGGGTCGACCAAACGCCGCCACAGCCCCCGTCGCGGATGCCCGGCTCGGCGACCTGGCGCTGGCGCGCGGCATCTGGCTGCTGTTGCTGGCGCAGTTCCTCACAATCCTGCCGGCCGCGGCCACCGGCCTCTTCCTCCCCGCCATCGCCAGCGACCTGGGACGCAACGTCGCGCTCGTCGGCGGGCTGCGCAGCCTCGGCGGCGTGGCGGCGCTGGCCTGCGGCGTCCTCCTCGCGCCCCTCATCGACCGGGTGGCGCGCGCCTGGACCGTCGCCGGCGGCTTGGCGCTCCTGGCCGTCGCCGCCCTCCTGGCCGCGCGCGGCAGCCTGCTCTCCCTGACGCTGTTCTACGTGCTCGCCGGGCTGGCCGGGGCGGTGGGCCAGCCCGCCATCCTGGCGGCGGCGGTCGACGGGCGGGACCCCCACACCGGCGCGCGCGCGGCCACCCTGGTGAGCGCGTGCGGTGCCCTCGCGCCGCTGCTCGCGGCCCCGCTGCTGGCCGCGCCCGCCGGGTGGTGGGGCTGGCGCGGCGACTTCGCGGCCATGGCCGCCGCCGCCCTCCTGCTCGCCGGCCTCGCCACGTCGCGCCTCGACCACCGCCCGCCGACCGGCGTGGCGCGCCCCGGCTACCGCGCGGCCTTCCGCCTGGTGGCGGCCGCGCCCGGGGCCATCGCGCTGCTCCTCGGCTCGACGCTCCGCGCCACCGTCATGTTCGCCTGGCTCTCCTACCTGGCGGCCTTCCTCGTCGCGCGCTTCGGGGCGTCGACCGCCCTGGTGGCGGTTACCTGGAGCCTGGGGGGCACCGCCGTCTTCCTCGCCAACCTCGCGGTCGGCCGCCTGGTCGCCGCGTCGACGCCCGGCGACTGGCGCGCGCCCGAGCGACTGCTGCCGGCGAGCCTGCTGGCCATGCTCGCGCTGAGCCCGCTCGGCCTGCTCGCGCCGACGCTGCCGGCGGCGATGGCGGCGGCGGCGCTCACGGCCGGCACGCACGGGGCGGCCACCGCCGCCATCGTCAGCCTGCTGGTCGGCCGCTACGCACCGCTGCGGGGGGCGGTCCTGGGCCTCAACGCCGCCGGCCTCAACCTCGGCCTCTTCGCCGGGGCCGCGCTCGGCGGCCTGGCGCTGGGCGCTGGCGGCTACCCCGGCCTGGCGCTGGCCCTGGCGGCCCTGAGTGCGACGGCGCTCGTCGTGGTCCTCCGGGCGTTGCGCTTCGCACGACCGCCCACCGCATGACGCCGCGCCGCAACCGGGTCGCGGTTGCGGCTGCACGCCCCCGATAGTTCGGGTACAAGGTGTTCCTGCCACGCGGACTGCACGCTGCTACCGCAACCGGGCGCTGCTCGCAAAGATGTGCGCGACGCTCGACGTGGCCAGCCACAATCGCAGTATCGTGGGGCTAGGGGTGGGCTGGTACCAGCCGGATTTCGCCGCTTATGGCCACTCGTTCGAAGCCATCACCCGCTCCAACTTCGCGAGCATCCTCGTCGCGCACGACGGGGCCGAACTGGTAGCGAAAAAGGCGCGGTATCCTGACTTTCGCGGGATTATCGGCACCCCTGAGGTCTTCGCGGGACTAACGACGTACGCGGATGTGGGGGCTCGCAGTACATGACGTTCCATATGCCCGATGCTGAGGAGATCGTGCCCCTCTTCTTGCTAGGTGAGACGGTCGTACCGACGGTCAG
>DATCMP010000523.1:0-8780 GCA_036563365.1 Thermomicrobiales bacterium | reverse complement strand
AAAAAAGCGCAGGCTGCGCTGACGGAGCAGGGTGTCTCATTCACACGGCGCGACTATTTCAAGGAGCGCTTCACGGTAGAGGAACTGCGCGCGGTCCTGGAGCCCGCGGGGTTGCGCCCGTCGGACGTCCTCTCGAAACGGGCGAAGGCATACGGCACACTCATCGGGGATCGCGATCTCTCCGATGAGGAACTGCTGGTGCTGATGGTGCAGGAACCGACGTTGCTGCGCCGCCCCCTGGCGATCAATGACGGTCGGACGGTGATCGGCTTCGATAAGCTGGGATTGACAAAGCTGGCGGGTAACGCCTGAACATCGCCGCGATCTCGCGGGGCAACGCGTATAGATATTCAGCACGCGTCGCCCTGCAATCCCGCCGCGACGTCCCGCCTCATACCGTTTGTTCTACTTCTTTTCTGACCCGTTACTGACGCCTCCGACCACCCCTCAGCGCGATCACCGCGTACTTTCGCCCGGTTTGCGCGATCTACCCCCTTGACAGAATAGAACTTGTGTTCTAATCTACTGACAGAGGACGGGGCGCTACGAGCATAGTGCCATTGAAGAACCGCCACACCGGGGCTCCTGCCCCATCATTGTTACAAGGGAGGACGCCATGGAGCGCCAACCGTCGCCACGGACCGCCGACCGCGCCGACGCCTTTGTGCGCCGCCAAGCGCTTTGGGCGAGGCTACTCGATCTCTTCCGACACCATCGGCCTACCGATGATCAGTTGACCCAGGTCTCGACGCTCGCCGAGGTGGCGATCGATCAGGTCTTCAGTGCCTACAACCTCACCGAGGAGCAGTGCGACGAGCGGCACGGTATGGTCAAGGATTACGCCGAGTGCGCCGCACTCTACGGTTATGTCCTCGGTTACTGGCAAGCCCGTCAGGAAGCCGCGAATGAGCGCGGTGTGGCCGCACTGGCGGTCGGTGCCGATTAGCGGCGCCGTGCTGCCCGGTGGCGTGACAGCGCCACTCAGCGTCATATCGCTGCCAACTTCCCGCTCATGACACCAGGCCGCGCGATACATTGTCGCCCCATCATCTTGAGCAGCGTCGGCCACCGTACACAGTTCACTCCACTCTTTACCCACCCCTTTCTTCCCCAAACCCTTCATCCGGGACGGCCCTCTCCCCAGGGCCGTCCCACTCCTTTTCACAGCCCGGACGATGCGGCGGTATACTGCCCGGAGCGATGCGGCGATGTGAAGGGAGAGAACGCGATGAAGATCGGCCTGATGGTGCCATTGCCCGGCGATCTGCCCGAGCCGACCACGGTGGTCGCGCAGATCGTGCGCGCGGAAACGCTGGGCTTCCAGAGCGTTTGGGCACCGAACGTCCGCGGGGGCGATGCCCTCTCCGTCCTGGCGGTCGCGGGTACGCAGACCAGGCGGATCGAACTCGGCACCTTCGTTGTCCCGACCTATACCCGGCATCCCGCAGCATTGGCGCAACAGGCCCTGACCACGGCGGCGCTGACCGGCAATCGCCTGACCCTCGGGATCGGCCTCAGCCATCGCGTGACGATGGAAGGGATGCTCGGCTTCGACTGGTCGCGCCCGATCCGGCACCTGCGCGAATATCTGGCCTGCCTCTTGCCGCTGATGCGGGGTGAGGAAGTCGAGTTCGCGGGCGAAGAGTTCCAGATCCACGGCTATTCGCTGGCGATACCGGGCGCCGAAGCGCCGCCGGTCCTGATCGCCGCGCTCGGCCCGCAGATGTTGCACCTCGCCGGGCGACAGACGGCGGGCACCGCGATCTGGATGGGCGGCCCGCGTTACCTCGCCGAGCACGCGGTCCCAACCCTCACCGCCGCCGCGAGCGAGGCCGGGCGACCGGCACCGCGTATCCTGGCGGGCCTGCCGGTCTGCGTCACCGCACGCGCCGATGAGGCGCGGCAACTCGCCAACCAGAACTTCGCGCGCTACGGCCAGCTACCATCATACCGCGCGATCCTCGATAAAGAAGGCGCGGAGGGACCGGCCGACGTGGCCCTGATCGGCAGCGCGGCCGAAGTGCGCGCGGCGCTCCAGTCGCTGGCCGATGCCGGGGCGACCGATCTCGCCGCCGCCGTCTTCGCGCTCCCCGGCGAAGACCCGATGCCCACCTACGAATTATTAGGCGAGTACGCACGGGTGGGCAACTGAGAATAGGGCAAGCAAAGGGGACGCCGCGATGACCGTCACGGTGCGGATGAGCACCTATCGTTTCGATCCGGCCAAGCGCGCGGAACATGCCGAGCTGGGCGCGGAGAAACGGAGGCTCTGGGCCGAGGCATTGACCCAGGAACCCGGGTACCTGGGGGAGATCTGCGTCGAGGCAGGAGCGGATCGGCAGGTGGTCCTCCACTTCTGGTCTTCCCCCGAGACGGCTGACGCGGCGCTGGCACGCAACAACCCGCGCCTGCGTCAGCTGATCACCGCACATTTCCTGCCGGACTATGACACCCTCTGGACAACCCCGCCGGAACATCTCATGGGGACGTTGCTCACCGATACGTTCAGCCAGGGGCGTGCGTAAGCGGGTGCCGACCCCCGCAGGAGTGCCGATGCCGTTACCGATTAACTACCAACATGCGTTGCCCGCGAGCGCCGATCTGGTAATCATCGGCGGCGGCGTGATCGGCGCGGCCACGGCGTTCTGGGCGGCCCGCGCGGGTTTGCAGGCGGTCATCATCGAGCGCCGCGCGGCCCTCTGCACCCTGACCACAGCCGCTGCGACCGGTGGTTTTCGCTTGCAACACGAGGATCACGACGACTGGTCCCTGGTGCGCGAGTCATTGGCGGTGATGCTCAACTTCGCCGAAGCGACCGGGCAACGCGACTATGATCCCGCCGTCGTCCAGCGTGGCTATCTCTGGTTGACGACCGAACCGACAGCGATCACGCGGCAACACGAACTCGTCGCCCTGCAACACGGCTGGGGGCAGACCGATGTCGAATGGCTCGCCGGTGACGAGGTCAGGCGGCGTTTCCCGTTCGTCGGCGCACGGGTCGTCGGCGGTCGTTTTCGCGCCGGGGACGGCACGTTCGATCAGAAGGCGCTGGCCTTCGGGCTGGCGGCGGCCTCGCACATTCCCCTGGTGACCAACTGCGCGGTGACCGGCTTCGAGCAAACGGGCGGGCGAATCACCGGAGTGACGACCACAGTCGGCTTCGTGGCGACCGATACGGTTGTGCTGGCCGCGGGGCCGTTTTCCGGCGCACTCGCGGCGACGGTCGGGCTAACCCTGCCGCTGATCAACAGTCGTCGGCAGAAGGCGATCTTGCCTGAATTGCCCGAGGTGCCCGCCTGGGCACCGGTGACGCTCGACGACGATACCGGCACCCACTGGCGACCGGCATTGCGCGGCGCGTTCCTGCTCGGCGCGATCGGCGATCCGATCATCGAGTCGGCGTCGGACAATGTCGCGCTCGACTACGCGTTGGCGCTGCGGCTGCTCGACCCCAGCAGCCCCTACGCCGCAGCGCGCATCGTCCCTTTCTGGGAGGGCGTCTGGGTACGCGGCGCGAGCCACTGGTCGCTCCAGGCCGGGCACTATACCTTGACACCCGACAACAAGCCGCTGATCGGGCCGGGCGACGTACCGGGGCTCTGGCTCAACACCGGGTATGGCGGTCATGGGGTGATGCAGGGGATCGCCGGGAGCGCCCGCCTCCTGGAGATGATCACCGGCGCGCAACAGGCCGCAACAAACCCCTTCCACCCCGCCCGAGTCTTCGCGACCGATGCGGCGCGACCGTTGTAAAGCAATCGGTCGCGACACGAAGTCGCCTCAACGACAGCTATGCTGTTCGGGGGTGAAGGGCCGCGCAGCGCCGCGCACTCACCTGTGCCTGACAATGATTCCCGTCAGCGCGACAGGAGTGGGCGCAAGCGTGCGACGAGGGTCGCGGCGAGCAAGAGGATGGCGACCGCCCCCAACAACGGCTGAAGCGGCGCGAAGTAGGTCAACGCCCCGCCCCACCCGAGCGCCAGGACGGCGAGCTTGTTGCAGACCGGGCAGCCGACAGCGAAGAAGGAAAGCAAGCCGCCAACGGTTAGAGAACGCTCCCGCGTGGGGCAAGCGAGCGGCCAAGCATAGGTCGCGGCGAGCGCGGCGACGAGGAACACCGTGAGCGCGAAGACGACGTAATCGAGCGGGCGCGGCGGGATCTCCCGCCCGAACCAAGGGTTCGGGATGAGGACCGTCGGCACACCGATCAACACCAGCGCGCTGAAGCCGCCGCCGAGGGCATAAAGCAGGCCAGCCCCAACAAACGACTCGGAGGCCAACCCCTGCCCGCCGCCACGAACGCCCTCGCCAACAGTCTGCCGCGCGCCGCTCATCATTCGCTTACCTCATATGCTCCGGCAATCACAACGCTGCCCGAACCATCTGCCGTCCATCATATCGACGACTGTATCGATCTATCCTAACGAGACACCCCTGCCGTGTCCAGCGACGTGAGTGTCGCGCCACGGAGCGATACCCCACGGTCGGTCACGCTGAGCGTGGCGCGCTGGCCGGGCGCGACGAGAAGGAAGCGGCTATCGACAGAGACGGTAGTGGAAACCGACGCAGCGGGCAGTGCCGGGGCGACCACGAGCTGCGGCGCAGCACTCAAGGCAGCCCGGTAAGGATCGGCAGCGGCACGGAGCAGAATCACCGTCGATGATGGGCTACTCACGGCGGTGCCGGTGACAATGGTCGCGCGCAGCGTTGCGACTTGCACACGCACTTGTGCATCATTATCTACGGCGAGAGCGGGCACGATGTCGAGCGTCAACGCCCCGGCACGTCCGATGGTGACACGCTCCGGTTCGGCACTCGCGCGCACGGAGACGCCGCGCGCCACACATGCATCACGCAAGAGAACAAGGGCGGTGGCAGCGGCACGCTCCTCCTCCAGACCGACGAGCAAGACCGCACGCACCAGGCCGCGGCG
The DNA here is from genome assembly GCA_036563365.1 of Thermomicrobiales bacterium. Taxonomy (GTDB): domain Bacteria; phylum Chloroflexota; class Chloroflexia; order Thermomicrobiales; family CADCWN01; genus CADCWN01. The sequence continues at coordinate 3,847 of DATCMP010000523.1, read as the reverse complement.
CACCAGTTCGGTCGCGCCCGGCAGATCACGACGGTCGGCAACGATCAGGAGATCGAGATCGCGACGCCAGGGGACGAAGTGCCGCCCGAGGGCGGCGGGGAGATCCGCGCCATTGGGGCCGCCACCGATCAGCACGCGCCCACCGCCAACCCCTTCGACCAAGACGCTGAGGGCATCGTCAGTGCCGATGAACGTGAGTTGCGGCGCGACGGACGGTCGGTCAAGCAGAGATTCGACCACAACGAGCAGGCCGAAGAGTAGCATAGCAACGATCGTCGCTAACGCAAGCTGCTGACGCGCGGTCAACGCGATTGGAGTCGAGCCGGGGGTGGCATTGGCACTCATCGCGCGATAGTAACAAGCATGCGCGGTAGAAGCAACACAACAGTAGCAGACGGGCGAGCTACCTACAGTTTAGCACGCGGATAGTGCCCCGGCGTGAGGCTATTTGGCCTTGTAATAAGCGATGGAGATAGTGGCGCCACGCGGCTGGGTGGACCCGGCGGGCAGGCTCTGGCTGATCACCTGGCCGTCCTGCACGTTCGGATAGACGCTGAAGAAGGTCGGGTTCTCCCGCTCGATCTGGGCCTTGGTCTGGCCGTTGACATTGACGCCGAATCCGGCGTCGATCAGGCGTTGCCGGGCCGTATCGAATGGGACACCGAAGAGCTCGGGGACGACGGCGACATCGCCGAGGCTGACCGTTAGGGTGACGGTCGCCCCCGGACGCGCGGTATTACCCGCCAACGGATCCTGGTCGATCACCACGCCCTTGGGCACGTTGCGCGAAGCAACATCGCGGCGCACGGCGACGAGTCCCGCCGCCTCTAATTGCCCGACCGCCTGAGCATACCCCTGCCCCTTCACATCCGGCACGGTCACCGCCTGCGGGCCGCGGCTGAGAATCACGGTGATCGTCCCACCCCGCGCGAGTTGTTTCCCAACGCCCGGCTGCTGGGTCACGACCTGGCCGACGGGGCGATCGCTATACTGCGCCCCGACCTGCTCCACCAGGAAGCCGACCTCCTCGGCGACTGCTTTCGCCTCGGTCAGCGTTTTCCCGGAGAGGTCGGGGACGCTGACCAACGCCGCGGTTGCCGTGGCGCTCGGCGTCGGTTTCGCGGTGGGGGTCGCCGGGCCGACGGTCGCGGTGGGTGCCGTCACCGTGGCTGTCGGTGCCGGGCGGGCGGAAGGCAGTGGCGTGCCGATCGCCGGGCGCGCGGTGGCGGGCAACGTGGGGGACACACCCGCGAATGGTGCGGTGGGTATCGCTTGTGGCGGTTCCGGGGTGGCGGTGGGTTGCTCGGGAGCTTCGGTCGGCAGACCGGCGATGGCGACGGGGGTCGGGTCGGCCGCGCTGGCACCGAACGGGGAGAGTCGATAGCCGACCGCGATCAGCGCGACCAGCGCCAGGAGCACGGCGGTACCGGTGAGCCAGGTGAGGCAGCCAACCCCGCCGCGCGAGTTGCCCCGGCCCCGGCCCGCCGTTCGCTGTTGCTCGATCGGCACGACCGGCGCTGCCACCGCCGTGCCACGAGCGATGGCGGCGCTACGACGCGACCGCGTATCCGGCGGCGGGGCGACACGACGATCACGCCAGTGCTGCCAGTCGGCCAGCGCCGCCGCCATCTCCCGCGCATCGGCAAAACGCGCACCCGGCTCCTTCGCCAGGGCGCGCATCGTGATCGCGGCGAGCGGCGTGGGGATCGCGGAGTTGAGCCGTTTTGGGGAAAGGGGCGGCTCCTGCACGTGTTTCAGCGCGATCCCGACCGTGCTATCCCCGGTGAACGGCAGCACCCCGGTCAGCAGTTCGTAGAGCATCACCCCGACCGCGTAGAGATCGGAGGCGGGCGTGGCCGGTTCGCCGCGCGCCTGTTCCGGCGAGATATAGTGGACGGTCCCCATCCCGAAACCGGCCTCGGTGAGGGTGACATCGGCCAGCCCCTTGGCGATGCCGAAGTCCGTCACCTTCGCCGTGCCTTCGGGGGTCAGCATGATATTCTGCGGCTTGATGTCGCGATGGACCAGGGCGCGAGCATGCGCGTATCCTAACCCGGAGAGCACTTGGGTCAGGATGGCGACAATCTCATCGACCGGCAGGGACTTTCGGGCTCGGATCAATTCCTTGAGGTTCGGACCGTCGATCAGCTCCATGACGAAATAGTGGCCGACGCCGGTCCGGCTCTGCTCATCCCAGTCGAAGCCAACATCGAAGATATTGATGATGTTGGGGTGGACGAGCGCGGCGACCGCCTGGGCCTCGCGCTCGAAGCGCGCGACGAAGGTGCGGTCGGCGGCATATTGCTCACGGAGCACCTTGATCGCGACACCGCGCTCGAGCGCGGTGTCGAACCCCCGATAGACGATAGCCATCCCGCCATCGCCGATCTTCGGCCCGAGTCGGTAACGCCCGTTGAGTAATCGCTCCATGCACCGCCCTTGCCCAACCGCCGGGCTGTCACATGTTCCCGCCATTGCTGCGGGTACGGCATACCTGTCTCGCGACCCGCGTTTTCTCGCATTCCATTCGCGAAAGGGCGGCAAAGACATTCGTTCTGATTGTAGCGGTGTGTGCTTGGGCTGTCAAACCTCAAGGTCAGGACTGGGGCTGCCGGGTGCTGGTGATAAGACGCCCCATTGCCTTAGCATCAGCCCTCTGTATCGCCGCCGCGAGAAATTTCGGCGAACGCAACACCCTATCACGACGCAAAAAATCTGCTATCGGCGCGTTAGGGGACATCGGGCCGCGACTGATCGTGCGCCAATAATGCAGCGTGGCCGCACCATGCAGTGCGGCCACGCCGAGGGAGGATAGCGAAATGACGATGGTTAACGCTTGACCGGCTCCAGCGAGTTGATCATCGCCTGGAGATCGGCTTTGTAGAGGGTATCGCCATTGGACAGGGTGACACCACTGAGGGAGCAGAAGGTCGAACCTACCTGGAAGAAGTAGAGGACGCCCTTCACCGGTTGACCAACGAGGGTGCCGGTGTAATTGATCGTGTCCTCCTGACCGCCATTGACGGTGGCGGGTGTACGATTCACCTCGACGTATCCGTCGATCACGCTCTTGAACGAGTCGAGGTAGAGGTTGACCGCGTCGGCGAAAGCGAGGCCGCCGGTATCGGTGCCGCCGACGGTGGCGATCGCCAGGTTATCGGCGGTCTGATAGGTATCCGTCGATGAACCAGCCTTAAAGTTCGTTGGCAGCGCCATCTGGCACTTGCCGGAACTGTCGGTGATGATGTTGCCCGCAACGGGGGCGGTGCTGGCGGCGCGGGTGGGGGCCACGGTCGCCACAGGGGCGCGGGTCGGGGCGACGGTTGGCGCAATCGGGGCCGTGCTGCTGCTCGTGCCGCCCTTGATCACTTCGAGGGTACCGGCGGTCTGCTGCGCGGCATCGGCATACTGTGCATCACCGGGCGGAATCGCCAGCGCGACGAGCGAACAGAGGACGCTGTTGCTCTGCACGAAGTAGAAGACTCCCTTCGCCTGCTGGCCGGAGATGGCGCCATCGAAGGTGACGATTTGAATGTCGCCGCGCGCGTCCTTGCTCGTCTGCCGCCCGGTCTCCACATAGCCGGTCACGACCGACTGGAACCCGCCGATGAAGGCGGTCGTCGCGGCCTCAAGATTGAGGCCGGGGGTATCAGTACCAGCGAAGGTCAGCAACGCCAGGCTATCGGCGGTGCTATAGGTATCCTTGCTGCCGCTGTTCGCCTTGAAGACCGCAGCAGGGGTCATCCGGCACTTGCCCGAGCCATCGGTCACCGAGCCGGCCGCCGGTGCGGTGGTTGCGGCGCGGGTCGGTGCCACCGTGGCGGTTGGCGCGACCGTCGGGGCGACG
>DATCMP010000481.1:0-2596 GCA_036563365.1 Thermomicrobiales bacterium | reverse complement strand
TGATCCCGGCGACGATCCTCTTCGCGCTGCTCACCGCGCCGCTCGGCGGGCCGTTGGATTTGGGGAGCGGCGCGTTCAGCATCAGGTCCGGGATCGTCGATCTGCTGCTGGTGGCCCTGGCGGCGGGGGTGGTCCTGCCGGTCGTCCACGAACTGGTGCATGGCCTGATCGCGGCGCTCGCGGGCGCACGGCCCGTCTACGGGATCGGCCCCGGTGTCGCCTTCTGCCACTTCCGCGAGTTGGTCGGGAAGGGAACCTACGCCGCGATCCTGGCGGCACCGCTCGTCGTCATCTCCGTCGTCGGCTGCCTGCTCATGCCGATCACGCCGGCCATCCTGCGCGGGCCGTTGCTGGCCCTGCTGATCACCAATGCCTCGGGCGCTGTCGGCGACCTCGCCGCGCTCTGGCAGTTGCGCCGCCTACCCGCCGACGTGCTAATCGCCGATACCAACTCGGGCTTCGAGATGTATGCGCGCGAAGCTACCTGGGCGACCCCGGACGGAATCACACCCCGATAGCCACCTTGAGCGCCCCATGATCAGGTTGCGTGCCCGCCAAAGTCGGGAACTCAGCCCCGACGCGGCTCGTCTGGTCTATCGCGGTTCGGGCGGCGGCGTGCGCTGGCGCGCGCTTGCCAGACATGCCACAATGGCAAGCGCGCGCTGTAGCGAAGATCGACTGGGCTGGGATGGTCTGCGCGCACACTGGGAGGGTTCGCATGGCACGGATCGGGATCCTGGTCGTGGCGTACAATGCCGAATCGACGTTGGGGAGTGTGATCGAGCGGATCCCCCCCGCGATCATGGCGAAGGTCGAGGAGATTTTCGTCTTCGACGACGCCAGCCAGGATCGCACTGCGGCGGTTGGGCACGAGTACGAGCGGCGGCTTGAAGAGGGCAAACTCGTCATTCACCGCAACCCGGTGAATCTGATGTACGGCGGCAATCAGCAGCGCGGCTATCGGTACGCGATCGAGCGCGGCTTCGACTTCGTGGTCCTGCTGCACGGCGACGGCCAGTACGCCCCCGAGGTGATGCAGGAACTGCTGACGCCGCTGGAGACCGGGCGGGCGCAGATGGTGATGGGCTCGCGGATGCTGGTGCCGGGCGCGGCGTTGCGCGGCGACATGCCGCTCTACAAGTTCGTCGGCAACAAGATCCTCACCTGGCTGGAGAACCGCTTGATCGGCACCAACCTCAGCGAGTTCCACTCCGGCTACCGCGCCTACTCGGTCGCGGCGCTGCGGACGATCCCGCTGGGGTCGATGACGAGTAACTGGCACTTCGACACGCAGATCATCCTGGCCTTCCTGCGGCGCGGCTACCGGATCGCCGAGGTGCCGATCCCCACCTACTATGGCGACGAGATCTGCCACGTCAACGGGATCCCCTACGCCCTGAATTGCTTGCGCGAAGCGCTGGTCTTCGCGCTCACCGAACGCTGGAGAATGCGTGGACGAGCAGATAGTCCATTACCGCTTGCATCACGACCCGAAGAGTAGCCATCAGCAGATCGCCCGCTTGGTTCGCCGCTTGGGCGCGTCGCCGCTGCTCGATGTCGGCGCGGCGCAAGGGGTGCTGGGGCAACTCATCGGCGAGGCGGGGCTGACCCTCGACGCGGTGGAGCCGAACCCGGCCTGGGCCGAGCGCGCCAAGCCGTTCTACCGCCAGGTCTTCGCCAGCACGATCGAGGACGCGCCGTTGGCCCCGGGGAGCTATCGCGCGGTCGTCTGCGGCGACGTGCTGGAGCACACGGTCGATCCGGTCGCGGTGCTGGGCCGGTTGCGCGCGGTCGCCACGGACGACGCTGTGTTCATCATCTCCCTGCCGCACGTCGCGCATCTCGCCGTGCGGCTGCTCCTGCTGCTCGGGCGCTTCCCCCGGATGGAGCGCGGGATCCTCGACAAGACCCATCTCCATTTCTACACGCGCGACACCGCCGAGGAGACGTTGCGCGCGGCTGGCCTGCGGGTCGCCCAGGCGTATCCGACCGGCGTGCCGCTCGATGAGCTCTGGCCCGCCGGGCAGGGGACCGCGCCGTACCGCGCCATGATGGGGCTGCAACACCTGGCCCTGCGCCTCGCGCCGCGCCTCTTCGCCTTCCAGTGGATCTTCGTGGCGTATGGGGATAAGGCGCAGACGTCGTAGGGGCAAGAAGGGGGGACGACTGTGGATGTCGCCGTGATGCACCAGAGCAACCGGCACGCCTGGAACGAGGGGGCCGCGCGCTATGATGAGCAATTCGCGGCGTCCGTCGCGCGCTTGCGCGATGGCGGGCATGCGCTCTATCCGCCGGAGGTGCGCTTCCTCGGCGATTTGCGCCCCTGGTGCCGCCGCGCGATCCATCTCCAGTGCGCGGGCGGTGAAGATACCCTCTCGCTCTGGAATCTGGGCGCGAGCGAGGTCGTCGGCGTCGACATCAGCGATGCGATGATCGCGATCGCGCGGCGCAAATCCGAAGTGCTCGGAGCACCGGCGCGTTGGTTTCAGAGCGATATTTTGGAGACGCCGCACGAACTCGATCGCACCGCCGATCTGGTCTACACCGGCAAAGGCGCGCTCAACTGGCTGCACGACATCGATGGCTGGGCGCGGGT
>DATCMP010000479.1:0-7993 GCA_036563365.1 Thermomicrobiales bacterium | reverse complement strand
CCGCCCGCGTCGCCGTCCCGCACAGCGGCAGGCCATAGCTGTAGCCTCGGTACAGGTGGCGTTGGCGATCCGGGTAGGGGCGGGTTGGTAACCCGCCCGGCTTGTGTCGGCAATCACCCTGCCATCGGCCCCATCACGCCGGTAACGATCCTGCGGCGCGGGCGGCGTTGGCAGCCGGGCGGGTTGGTAACCCGCCCCTACCACCCACCGGCATTCGCCCGTCCCGCCGCCAGATAGCTCCATAATGGGGCGCGACAAACTCGACCGACAAAGACGACCAGGGAGGAACACCCGATGGCGCACTACCTATTGAGCATCTACCAGCCCGACGGCCCGCCGCCCCCGCCCGAGATCATGGAGCCGGTGATGCGGCGAATCGAGGCCGTGAACGCGGAGATCAAGGCCGCGGGCGCGTGGGTCTTCGCCGGGGGGCTACACCCGCCGAGCACGGCCACGACCATGCGGGCGCAGGGCGACCAGCTGCTGCTGATCGATGGCCCATTCGCGGAGGGCAAGGAACACCTGGGCGGCTTCACGATCGTCCGCGCCCCCGATCTCGACGCGGCACTCGCCTGGGGCCGCAAACTCGCCCAGGCGATCGGGCTGCCGATCGAGGTGCGCCCGTTCCGCTGGGAGGACGGCGACTGATGCCCGAGCGGTCAGCCGTCAGCCCCGCCGAGATCGCCCGCATCTTCCGTGAGGAGTACGGGCGCGCCGTGGCCGTCCTCGTCCGCGCCTTCGGCGACATCGACCTCGCCGAAGAAGCGGTGCAGGAGGCATTCGCCGAGGCGGCGGCGCGGTGGCCGACCGACGGGCTGCCCCCGCGCCCGGCGGGCTGGGTCATCACCACCGCCCGCAACCGCGCGATCGACCGCCTGCGCCGCGAGGCCACGCGCGATGAGCGGCATGCCCAGGCCGCGCTGCTGCACACCCGCGATGAGCCGACCGAGGAGGGGCCGATGGGGGACGACCGCCTGAGCCTAATCTTCACCTGTTGCCACCCGGCGCTCGCCACCAACGTCCACGTCGCGCTGACCCTGCGCCTGCTGGGCGGGCTGACCACCGCCGAGATCGCCCGCGCCTTCCTCGTCCCGGAGCCGACGATGGCCCAGCGGCTCGTCCGCGCCAAGGGCAAAATCCGCGACGCGCGGATCCCCTACTGCGTGCCGGACGAAGCCGAGCTGCCGGACCGCCTGCGGGGGGTCCTCGCCGCCATCTACCTGATCTTCAACGAGGGCTACACGGCGAGCGCGGGCGACCACCTGATCCGCGACGACCTCTGCGCGGAGGCGATCCGCCTCGGGCGGCTCCTGGCCGAGCTGATGCCCGACGAGCCGGAGGTGCTGGGGCTCCTCGCGCTGATGCTGCTGGTCGCGTCCCGCCGCGCCGCCCGCACCACCCCGAACGGCGACCTCATCCTGTTGGCCGAGCAGGACCGCCAGCTCTGGGACCGCGCCCTGATCGCCGAGGGGCAGGGACTCGTGCGACGCTGCCTGCGGCTCAACCGGCCCGGTCCCTACCAGCTCCAGGCGGCGATCAACGCCGTCCACAGCGATGCCGCGACCGCCACCGCGACCGACTGGGGCCAGATCGTGCGGCTCTACGACCAACTCCTCGCCCGCACCCCCACCCCGATCGTCGCGCTCAATCGCGCGGTCGCCGTCGCCGAGGTCGCCGGGCCAGCCGCCGCGCTCGCCCTCCTCGCCGACCTCGACCTGGTCGGCTATTACCTCTTCCACGCCATCCGCGCCGATCTGCTGCGTCGCCTCGGGCGCGCCGAGGAAGCCGCAGCGTCTTACACAGCGGCAATCGCCCTGGTTGAAAACGTGGCCGAGCGGGCGTTTTTGCAACGGCAGTTGGCGGGGGTGCGGAAGGTGTGAGAGACGAACCTCTCCCAGCCGCTGCGGCGACCCTCCCCTGAAGTGGGAGGGTGATGGCGTCGAAGCTATTACCAACGTGACCATTCGCCCCCGATCCCCCGATGAGTCACCCCTCCCGCTTCAGGGGAGGGGCCGGGGGAGGGGTCCACCCACGCCCGATAACGCTATACTCATGGCAGCACGACGCACCAAACAACGCTACAGAACGAAAGAGGCAGACGGATGGCGGCGCGGCGGCAGATCCTTCACCCGGCGGTACGGCGCGCGGCGTTCACCTGGCTCGGTGCCGGGATCATCTGGCTCGCGCTGGAGGCGTTCAGCGCCGCCGCGTTCCCCGGCTACAGCTACGCAAAGAACTACATCAGCGACCTGGGCGTTCCGCTCTCGGTGGGGGGTCGGGGCGACGCGCTCGGCTCGCCGCGCCATCTCGCCATGAACGTCAACTTCATTGGACACGGCATGCTCTTCTTGCTCGGCGGGGTCTTCGCCTTCCGCGCGGGTGCCGCCACGGGCCGCGCCAGGTACACCTTCCTCGGCCTGACGATCGTCTACGCCGTCGGCAGCACGCTCGTCGGCACCTTCCACAGCTCGGCGCAGACGATCGCAGTGGGGCCGGTATCGCTCCACGTCTTCGGCGCGGGCCTCGCCATCATCGGCGGCAACGCGGCGATCATTTTTGCGGGCCTGAACGCGCGCCGCCTCGGTGCCGCGAACGGCTACGCCGCCGCGAGCGCCACCCTCGGCACGCTGGGCCTGGCAAGCCTCGCCATCCTCCAGGCCGGGGCACCGCTCGGCCTGATCGGACTCTGGGAGCGCGGGGCGGTCTACTCGATCACCCTCTGGGAGATCGGCACCGGTATAACGTACCTCCTCGCCACGCGCCAACAGGGGTCCGGCGAGGAGGCACAGCGGGCGATAGGGGGCGCGGCGTGAGAGGGACAGGCGCCTGAAGCCGCCAGCTGCCTGCGAACGTATTCCTTCGCGTCTTCCCGTCCATCTTCACGCCTGAATGATTGACAGCATGCTGTCAATAAAGATATACTCCCCGCATGAGTTCGGCAGATGTACCCGACGACCCCCTGAGCACGTTCTCCCTCAGCATCTTCGCCATCAATGGCTTGCTGCTGCATTCGGGGGAGGATGTGACGCGCCCGCTCGGCCAGAGTAGCGCCCGCTGGCAGGTGCTCGGCCGCGCCGGTTACCAACCCCAGACGGTCGCGCAGATGGCTCAGGAGATGGGCCACGCGCGCCAGAGTGTGCAGCGGATCGCGGATGTGCTCGCGAAGGAAGGGTTGGTCGCCTACCGGGATAACCCCGCCGACAAGCGTGCCCGCCTGGTGGAGCTAACGCCGCGCGGCGAGAAGGTCCTCGCCGCCATCTATGCGCGGGATCGGGAGTATTCGCGGCAGCTTATGGCCGAACTCGACCCGGAGCAATTGCTCGCGATCGCCGGCGCGCTCGACGGTATCGCGCGGATACTCGCGGCGCACATCGAGCGGCAGCCGACGCGACAGGAGCGCGAAGCGACGCTCCAGGAGGGCGAAGAATGAAGACGACGCAATCGCGGGACGGCACGACGATCGCCTATGATCTGCTCGGTCACGGCCCGGCGCTCATCTACATCACCGGGGCAAGTTGTTTCCGCGCCTTCATGCCGGTCGCGCACGATGCCAGGGCGTTTGCCAAAGAATTCAGCGTCTACAACTACGATCGCCGGGGGCGTGGCGACAGCGGCGACACCTCGCCGTGGGCCGTTGAGCGCGAGGTCGAGGACATCGAAGCCCTGATCGACGCCGCCGGGGGCAAAGCCTCCCTCTACGGCCATTCTTCCGGAGCGGTGCTCGCGCTCGAAGCCGCCCTGCGGCTCGGCGACAAAGTGCAAAGGGTGGTGCTCTACGACGCATCGTACGTGCATGACGAGACGGAAAAAGCCCAATACGCGACGCTGAGTCGGACGATCCACGCCTTACTCGACGCGGGCAAAAACGCGGCGGCGATGCGTACCTTCTTGCGGGGGATCGGTATGCCGAAAATCTTCGTCGCGCTCCTGCCCCTCTTCCCCGGCTGGCGCACCATGAAAGCGCTCGCGCCGACCCTCGCGTACGACATCGCCTTGACGGGCGATCTGCCACCGGTTGCACGGGCCGCGAACGTTACCGTGCCGACACAGATCCTGGTCGGGCAAAAAAGCCCAGCCAGCCTGCACGCCGTCGCGAACCAGTTAACCCGAGCGATACCCCAGGCCCGGTTCGCCGAACTGCCCGGCCAGGACCACATGGTCGGGGCCAAGGCATTGCTGCCACGGCTGGTGGGGTTCTTGAAGCACAAGGAGGGATGAGATGACGATCGCCTTGCGATTTGCGGCGGAAATCACGAAAGACAAGACCAGCGGCTGGACCTGTGTCGAATGGCCGGAATCGGTGCGCGCCCTCGGCACGGGCAAGTCGGTGAAGGTCGCCGCCGCCATCGACGGCCACGCCTTCCAGGCGACATTCTTGCCGATCGGCGGTATGCACATGCTCCCCCTCCGCGCGGCGATCTTGAAGGCGATCAAGAAACAGGTGGGCGACACGGTGGAAGTACAGCTCACGGATCGGCTGTAGTTACCGTCGGTTGTGGACGAAGCCCCTCCGCCCCAACCGAGATCGCCTGGCATAGCGGATAGCGCGACGCGACGCCCTCCCCTGCCCTGGCCTCTGCCCAAACATGGTACGATGCAAACGATGACCGCTCCTCGCCAGCGAGGGGTAGCGTCGCACCTACGCACAGAAGGGGGAGGACCGATGGCGAACTGGACCGATGGCGACGTCATCAGCGATGGGATGCCGATCCACTACTACCGCACCGGCGACGGCTCGAAACCGGCGCTCGTGCTGCTCCACGGCTTCACCGATTACGGCCTCTGCTGGACGCGCGTCGCGAAAGACCTGGAAGCCGACTACGACGTGACGATGATCGACGCTATCGGCCACGGGCATTCGGGTGGCACGGAGCGCGGCTTCCGGGGCCGCGCCACCACCGACGTGCTGGCGGTGATCGCGGGCCTCAACCTCGCCCGCCCCGCGCTGATGGGCCACTCGATGGGCGCGGGGACGGCGGCGGAGGTCGCCTCCAAAGCCCCGGAGATGATCCGCGCCCTCATCCTGGAAGACCCCGGCTGGCGCGACGTGACGCCGCCCGCGAACGAAGCGGTGGCCGACAACGGCAAGGGCAGCCGCGCCGCCCTCGGCAGCCCCTCGTGGCGGGCCTGGGCGACGGCATTCAAGGCGATGAGCCCCGCGGAACGCTACGCCGAGGCGCTCCGCGAGCGCCCGGAATGGCCCGAAGAAGAACTCGGGCCGTGGTCCGAAGCGAAAGCCCTGCTGAACTTCGGGGTCTTCGACGAGCCGCGCAGCGCCAGCAACTGGCGCGAGATCGCCCCCCAGATCGTCGCCCCGACCCTGCTGCTCACCGCCAACCCGGAGCGCGGCGGGATCGTCACCCCCGAGACGGCCAAGGAAGCCCTCGCATTGCTCCCGCATGGCCGCGCCGTCAACTTCCCGGAGGCGGGCCACAACATCCGCCGCGAAGCCTACGACGGTTTCATCGCCGCCGTGCGTGGCTTCCTCAAGGAAACGCTGTAACGGATACGGCAGGGTGGGCAAATATCCGATACGTGGTAGGGGCGGGGCACCGACCCGCCCGCCAGCAACGGCACACCCATTGCGGCATGTTCCCGGCGTGTGGGGGCCGATGGCGGCGTGGTTGCCCCCGCCAGCCGGGCGGGTTGGTGCCCCGCCCCTACCGGCACCGCGCCCCTACTTCGTACTTCGTAGTTCGTACTTCGTCATTCGCAGGAGGTTCCCATGCCGCAGATCAAAGTCGGCGTCCAGATCCGTCCGCAGCACACCACCTACGCCGCGTATGAGCAAGCCTGGCTCCGCGCCGACGAACTCGGTGCCGATTCGATCTGGAACTGGGACCATTTCTTCCCCCTCACCGGCGACCCGGACGGCCCGCACTTCGAGGGCTGGACGACGCTGGCCGCGATCGGGCCGCAGGTCAAGCGCGCGACCGTCGGCTGCCTCGTCCTCAGCATGAGCTATCGCAATCCCGCGCTCCTCTCGCAGATGGCAAAAACCCTCGACCACGCGATGGGTGGGCGGCTGATCCTCGGGCTCGGCGCGGGCTGGGCCGAGCGCGACTACAACGAATACGGCTACCCGTTCGACACCGCCGGTGACCGCCTCCGCAACCTGGAGCGCGGGATCGCGATCATCAAAGATCGCTGGGCGAAAGACCCGCCAATGCCAACGAATGGCAAGGACGTCCCGATCTTGGTCGGCGGCAGCGGCGAGAAGGTCACCCTGCGGATCGTCGCGCAGCACGCCGATCTCTGGAACGGCTTCGGCCCGATCGACAACTTCATCAAGAAGAACACCATCCTCGATGAATGGTGCGCCAAGGTCGGGCGCGACCCCGCCGCCGTCGAGCGCACCGTACGGGTCGATGCCCCGGAGTTCGGCATCCTCGATGACTACGTCGCCGCCGGGGCGACCCACTTCATCTGCGGCGGCGACGCCCCGTTCGACTTCGCGGACTTGCAGCAACTGATCGCCTGGCGGGATTCGCGGGCGTAGGGGATAAGGCAGGGACGGTGAACAGGAGACACGGAGAGCCGGAGGGGGCGGGGAGGACGACAAAAGGGGCGGTTGAACGCAGAGACGCAGAGGGGAAGGAGCGCACAGAGAAGACGAATGGGGCATCGGCGGGCGTGGGTAGCGCCGGTTAAAACCGGCTACGTGGCCTGCGGCCAGTCCGGGACTAAAGTCCCGGCTAAGGGCTGCGGCCACAAAGCCTACTGAAGTAGGCTAGGTTTGTTGACAGGTAATGCCTATCCGGTCAGGCACCGTTTTGCAACGAACCTAGTCCAATTCATTGGACTTTGTGGCCCGCAGGCCACTTAGCCGGGGATTTTAATCCCCGGTCCTCTCACGCTAAACCAAGCACTGACCAGCCCCCATTCTCTCGCCCCCTCCCTGTCTCCGCGACTCCTATTCCCGTCCCCACTTCGTAGTTCGTACTTCGTACTTATTCGTCACTCGTCATTCGTCATTCTCTCCCGACTCGGCAGGGGACCACGGTCATTACGGAGGACCATATGCCCACACTCGACAGCCTAATCCGCGACCTCGCGGCGGGCAATGCCCAGATCATCGACCTGACGATGCCGCTCTCGGAGCAAACGCCGGTCCTGCAACTGCCGCCGCCATTCGCGAACACGCAGGGCTTCTCGATGCAGGAGATCAGCCATTTCGATGAGCGCGGCCCGGCCTGGGCGTGGAGCAATATCAGCATGGGGGAGCACGTCGGCACCCACTTCGACGCGCCGACGCACTGGATCACCGGCAAAGACGGCACCGATGTTGCCCAGACGCCGCTCGCGCACCTGATCGGCCCCGCGTCGGTCATCGACAAGAGCGCCGAAGCCGCCGCCGACCCCGATTTCCTCCTCGAAATCGAGCATATCGAGGAATGGCAGCGGCAGCACGGCCCGCTGCCGAGCGGCGGCTGGCTCCTCTACCGCACCGGCTGGGACGCCCGCGCCCAGGATCAGGCGGCGTTCCTCAACGCCAACGAGACCGGGCCGCACACCCCCGGCATCTCCGTCGCCTGCGCCCGCTGGCTCAGCGAGCAGGCGCAGATCGTCGGGGTCGGCGTCGAGACGGTCGGCACCGATGCCGGGATCGCGCACAGCTTCGACCCGCCGTTCCCTTGCCATGCCTTCCTCCTCGGCGCGGGGAAATACGGCCTGACCCAACTCGCCAACCTCGCCGCCCTACCTCCGACCGGCGCGGTCCTGATCGTCGCGCCCCTGCCGATCGTCGGCGGCACCGGCAGCCCGGCGCGGGTGCTGGCGTTAGTGGAGCGGTAAGCGTTAGCTGGTAGGCGGGGGGAAACCGCTCCCCCGCCTACCAGCAGCGAAGAGTCCGGCGCGGGGAGGCTAAGGGGAAGGACTATGCCGCGAAGAGTCGCACTTATTGTCGTAGTGGTAGCTTCGCTAGCAATCGGTGGTTGCGGGCGCACGGCTTTAGGTCAGAACAACACACCAACACCCACTCCTTCCACCGTAT
>DATCMP010000477.1:0-2450 GCA_036563365.1 Thermomicrobiales bacterium | reverse complement strand
CATAAGGCAAAGAAGCTGATACGGCGCGAGGGTACAGGGGGCGGTGGCGGTGATGACGCCGCCACCCAGGAGATCGACCAGGCGATAGGCGAGGCCGTGGAGCCGCAGGAGGTTGCCGTCGAGGGTCTGCGATCGTTCGGTGACGTTGGCGAGGACGAGGGCGCGACCGTCGCCGCCCTGGCGGATATAGCCGAAGACGTGGCCGTTGCCGGTGTCGATGATCTCCGTCAGTGCGCCGCCGAAGGCCGCGTGCGACCGGCGGATCGCGATCAGACGACGGAAACCGGCGTAGAGGCGGCCCTCGATCGTCGTCGGATCATCGCGGCGGGCGGCGGCATGCCAGTCCAACCGGGGGCGACCGACCCAGCGGCTGTCGTCGGCCTGGGCGGGGTCGAGGCGGTAGCGGTAGTCGTTGCGCTGGCCGAGCTCGTCGCCGAGCGAGAGGAGCGGGATCCCACCGAAGAGGATCGTCAGGCCGTAGAGGAGCAGGATCCGCCCGATAGCGAGGTCGATCGCGCGCGGATCATCCGCCAGGAGGGCCGCTTCCAGCCCGGCGAGCGAGGCGGTGGTGCCGGTGACGCGGGCATCGCCGGTGCGCGGATTCTCCTGGAAAGGGAGGCCGCGCGCGAAGCTGCCGGGGAAACGCCCGGTGTAAAAATCGTTCAGGAAGCGCCGGTGTCCGAACGGATCGGTGCCGAGGCGGGCGGCGTCGCCGTCATCGAACGTCCAGCCGATGTCGTCGTGGCTGCGGACGTAGTTGACCCAGGCGCAGCGCGGATCGAGCCGCACGCGGTCGCGCAGGGAGGTGGCGAGCAAGGCGACCTCGCGGGTCGCCAGGGCATCCCAGAGGAGGGCCATCAGCAGCGGATTGTAGGACGTCTGGCACTCCCGCGGGCTGATGAACTGACGCACCTCGTCGGGGTGGACGATCGCCTCGGATTTGAAGAGCAGCGCGGGCGCGGCGATCCGGGCCAGGGCGTTAAAGGCGCGGACGAGCAGGTGGGACTCCGGCAGGTTCTCGCAGCTGGTCCCGAGCCGCTTCCAGCAGAAGACGACCGCGTCGAGCCGCAGCACCTCCACCCCCTGATTCGCCAGGAAGAGCATCTCGGCCGCCATGCTGCGAAAGACCTCGGGGTTGGCGTAGTTCAGATCCCACTGGAACGAGTTGAAGGTCGTCCAGACCCAGCGCCCCATATCCGGGCGATAGGTGAACGAGCCGGGGCGCTGTTCGGGGAAGATCTCGCGCAGGGTCTGCTCGTAGGCGTCGGGCAGCGTGCGGTCGGGGAAGGTCAGGTAATAGTCCAGGTAGTCGGGGTCGCCCGCCTGCGCTCGCCGCGCCCAGGTGTGCTCGTCGGCAGTATGGTTGAAGACGAAATCGAGGACGAGGCTGATCCCGGACGCGCGTAATTCGCCCGCGAGGGCGGCGAGGTCGGCCATCGTGCCGAGGCGCGGGTCGACCTCGCGGTAGCTGCTGACGGCGTAGCCGCCATCGCTGTTCCCCGCCGGGGCCAGGAACAAGGGCATCAGGTGGAGATAGGTCAGGCCCAACTCGCGGATGTAGGGCAACTTATCGCGCAAACCCGCCAGATCGCCCGCGAACCGGTCGACATAACAGAAGCCGCCAAGCATCCGTCCCGCGGTGAACCAGGCGGGGTCGGCCTCGCGCCGCGCGTCGAGGGCTTTGAGGTCAGCGGGGCGGTCGAGCCACTGTCGCGCAGCCAGCGCCACGATCCGTTCGAGGTGGTAGAAGAAGTCGTATTGATCGCCGTAGAGCCGGACCAGGCAATCGAAGAGCGTGGCGAAGTTGTCCGCGAGCCGGTTGGTGAAGCTTTCCCAATCGGCGGGGCTGGCCGTGGCGGCGAACTCCGCTTCGAGGCGCGGCAACAGGCGGGCGAGCGAGAGGCTGGCGCGACGATCCATCGGGTGGCCTCCTGTGCTGGTGCGACGATCGTTTATGCGAGGTGGGGCGCAAGGCGCGGGCCAGGGGCCGCAAGCTTCGGGGGGCTTTGGCATATGTACCGTCATTGTACCGAGGTCGTTGCTACAGCCAGGAAACCCTGCGCCGGGGGTAAGTATCCTGTACGATTCTCAGTATACAAACAATTGATCTCTTCGGTCTGAGCGGGCAAGACCCACCATGCTCTTCTGGCACATGTTGTAGGAGCGATGCTGTCGAAGCCCACCGTGTTGGCCCGCCTGCAAGTTGCCATGACGACCGGTAGGCGGAATACGGTGGCGATGAACGCTTGTTTCAACGTTGATGGTGCGTTGAACGAAGATACCAGGGCTCCGCTGAGCGGTCAGGCAGCGGTGCGCTGGAACGTATGAAAGCGAGATGGGGCGCGATGAACAGTAACGCGACGACGCAGCGGAGTGGGTTGACGCGGCGCTGTCTGCTACGGCTCGGCTCGGCGGCGGCACTTACAGCGCTGGTGCCGACGACGGCTGCA
>DATCMP010000522.1:0-10917 GCA_036563365.1 Thermomicrobiales bacterium | reverse complement strand
CACGAAATCGAGCGCTTCGTCCCAGGGAACGGGCACCAGTTGGCCGTTGCGACGGATCTGCGGCTGACTGATCCGGCCCTTGTCGTTGACGTACTCGTAGGTGAAGCGGCCATGATCGCAGAGCCAGCCATCGTCCACCGGCGGATTCGGGTGCGAGGTCAGGCGGAGGACCGTGTTGTTGCGGTACTCGACGTTGAGGTTACACCCGACGCTGCACTTGTCGCAGACGCTCGACACCTTCGTCAGATCCCAGGGGCGGGCGCTGAACCGGAACGGGATCGAGGTCAGCGCGCCAACCGGGCAGAGCTCGATCGTGTTGCCAGAGAACGGCGAATCGAAGTCGCGCCCCTCGGTGACCGCGATCTCGCTGTGCGAACCGCGATCGATCACCGTCAGCGCCTCGTCGCCCGGAATCTCGCGCTGGAAGCGCACGCAGCGATAGCACATAATGCAGCGCTCGCGGTCAAGCGCGATCAGCGGCGAGAGGGGGATCGGCTTCGGGAAGGTCCGCTTCGGCTCGATGAACTTACTGATCCCTGGCCCATAATTGAATGTCGTGTCCTGCAGCGGGCATTCGCCGCCCTTGTCGCAGACCGGGCAGTCGAGCGGGTGATTGGAGAGGAGCATCCCCAAGACATCACTCTGCGCGGCGCGTGGCTTCGCGGCGTTCGTGCGGACGACCATGCCATCGCCGACCGGCGTGGTGCAGGCCGTTTGCAGGCGCGGCATCTTCTCGATCTCGACGAGGCACATCCGGCAGGCCCCGACCGGCGCGAGGCGCGGTTCATAGCAGAAGACCGGGATGTCGATCCCCGCGCTCTTCGCCGCCTCCACGAGTAACGTCCCCTTGGGGACCGTCACCTCGCGCTCGTCGATGGTGAGCGTCACCGTATTCGGCGGCGCGGGTGGCTTCGTGACTTCTTGGACCATTGTTCCTCCGAAATAGTCGGTAGTCCGTCGTCGGCAGTCGGTAGTAGCGGTCCGCTGCTGGCACGGAGTTGTATCGCCCCCGCGCAGCCACTACGGGCTACCAACGACGGGCTACCGACTCGCTGCTAATCCGCCGCCAGCGCCGGTTCGGCGGTCGGATAGCCGGGAATCATCGCTTCGTATTCGTGGCGGAAATATTTGAGGCTGCTTTGCACCGGGCTGACCGCGAAGTCGCCGAGGGCGCAGAGAACCTTGCCCGCGATGCTGTCGCAGACGTTGAGGAGCAGTTGCAGGTCATCCGGCACGCCCTCGCCGGCACAGATCCGCTTCAGCGCCTTGACCAGCCACAGCGTCCCCTCGCGGCAGGGGGTGCATTTGCCGCACGACTCGTGGTTGAAGAACTCGATCAGGCGCAACGTCGCGTGCGGGATCGAGACCGACTCGTCCATCACGATCACCGAGGCCGAGCCGAGGATCGTGCCGAGCTTGCGCGGATTGTCATAATCCATTGGCGTGTCGAGCGCATCGGCGGGGATCCACGGTGCCGCCGCGCCGCTCGGCAGCACGACCTTGACCGCGCGATCGCCGGGAACGCCCTGGCCGTATTCGTAGATCAGGTCGCGCAGGCTGATGCCCAGGTTGAGTTCGTAGTTGCCGGGGCGACGGACATGGCCGCTCAGCGAGTAGACTTTGGTGCCGGGGCTGGTGGGGGTGCCGAACGCCTTGTACCAGTCGGCCCCGTTGCGGATAATCGCCGGGATGTTGGCGATCGTCTCGACGTTGTTGATCACCGTCGGTTTGCCGTACAGCCCCGCGACGGCAGGGAAGGGCGGGCGCGAGCGGGGCATCGGGCGGTTGCCCTCGATCGATTCGAGGAGCGCGGTTTCCTCGCCGCAGATATATGCGCCGGCACCCTGATAGACGAAGACTTCCAGGTTGAATTCGGAACCGAGGATCTTGTCTCCGAGCAGGTTCGCCGCCCTGGCGCTGGTGATCGCGCGGTTGAGTTGATTCGCCGCGTGGATGTACTCGCCGCGGATGTAGATGAACGCCCGCGATGCCCCCACCGCGTAGCAGCAGAGCGCGACCCCCTCGATCAGGAGGTGCGGGTTCGTCTCCATCAGCTCGCGGTTGCTGAAGGTGCCCGGTTCGCTCTCATCGGCGTTGACCGTCAGGTATTTCTGCCCCGGGCCTTTCGGGATGAACGACCATTTCCGTCCGGCGGGGAAACCCGCTCCGCCGCGCCCGAGGACCGTCGCGTCCATCACGATGCCGGTGACCTGTTCGGGGGTGTATTCGGCGAGGGCCTTGGTCAGGCCATCGTAGGCACCGCGCGACCGCGCCACGTCGAGATCGACCATGTTCGGCGCATGGCGATATTCGGTGAGATTCGGCCCCGCGGGCATCAATTGCTCGAACGTTATCGCGCCAGTCATCGTCTGTTCCTTATTCCCGTACCCGCGCCAGGGGCAGCGATTGGATCGCGTTCGAGAAGGTGAGCGGTCCTTCATTCGGTGGTGGGCCGTCCGCCGGGTCGGCCATCAGTCCGCGCACGCGGCCACCGGCGGCGCGGCGGCGCAAGATCTCCAGCGTCTCGGGGATCGTCTCGGCGGCGAGCGGCCCGACGAAATCGTCGTTGACGCGCATCATCGGCGCGTGCGGGCAATCGCCGAGGCACTCGCCGATCTTCAGCGAGAACATGCCGTCGACGCTGTTGCCGTGCTCGTCCGGTTGCAGCGCCCCGCGGATCGCCTCGGTCACCTGATCGGAGCCGCGCAGATAACATGGCAGGCTGCGGCAGACTTCGAGGACATAATGCCCGACCGGTTCCGTATGGAGCATCGTGTAAAAAGTGGCGAGCATGTAGGCCGGATTCGGGTCCAGTCCGAGCATCTCGGCCACGTCCTTGATCGTCTCCTGCGGCAACCAGCCGCGCTCGCTCTGGGCCGCCTTCAGCGAAGGTAAGAGGGCCGAACGCGCTTCGGGGAGCGCCGCGCGGATCCGCTCGATCTCCGCGATCGTCTCTGGTTCGAGTGCCATATCATCTCCGCGTTGCGTATCGTGTACCAAGTGTCGCGAGCGATCAACCCGGTCGAAGGGTGGGTTGCTAGCGATCAACCTCACCGAGGACCGGATCGATACTGCCGATGACCGCCACGAGATCCGCGACCATCCCGCCGACCGACATCGGCGGCAACGATTGCAGATTGATGAATGATGGGGCGCGCACATGGCAGCGGTACGGCTTCCCGGTCCCATCGCTGACGATGTAATAGCCGATCTCGCCCTTTGGTGACTCGATGCAGGTATAGACCTCGCCCACCGGTGGCTTGAAGCCTTCGCTGACGAGCTTGAAGTGATGGATCAGCGCCTCCATGCTCGTCGCCAGTTCCGCGCGTGGTGGGAGCGCGATCTTGCGGTCGGCGGTCATCACCGGGCCGACCGGGAGGCGGTCGATCGCCTGTAGCGCGATCTTCGTGCTCTCGCGCATCTCGGCCATGCGGATCAGGTAGCGATCGTAGACGTCGCCGCCGGTGAGAGTCGGCACCGCGAAGTCGTAGGTCTCGTAGCCGCAATACGGGGCGAGCTTGCGGAGATCCCAGGGGATACCGCAGGCCCGCAAGCTTGGCCCGGTCAGGTCCAGCGCTTGCGCGTCTTCGGGCGAGAGGACACCGATCCCGATCGTCCGCTCCCTGAAGATCTCGTTCTCGGTCAGCAACGACTCGTATTCGAGTGTGTGCGCCGGGAACTCGCGCAGGAACGCCTCGGCGCGCTCGAGCCACCCGTCCGGCAGGTCGGCCATCAGGCCACCGGGGCGGATGAAGCTGGTCATCAGGCGCGCACCGCTCATCATCTCGAAGAGATCGAGCAAGACCTCGCGCTCGCGGAAGCAGTAGAAGAAGGCGCTCATCGCGCCGAGATCGAGCGCCTGCGTCCCGAGCCAGACGAGGTGGTTATTGATCCGGGTCAACTCGGCGAGGAGGACGCGGATCACCGTCGCGCGCGGGGGAGCCTCGATCCCGAGCAGCTTCTCGACCGCCAGCGCGTAGCCCAGATTGTTCGAGAGCGGCGCGAGATAGTCCATCCGGTCGGTGAGCACGACCGCTTGCAGATAGGTCTTCTTCTCATAGGTCTTCTCGAAGCCGGTGTGCAGGTAGCCGATCACTGGCTCGCAGCGCGTGACCGTCTCGCCTTCGAGGTCGAGGACGAGCCGCAGGACGCCGTGCGTGCTCGGGTGCTGCGGCCCCATGTTGATCGTCATGGTGTCGCCGGAGAGGATCACCTGGGTGCCGTTGGCCGCTGTATCCCTGTGTGGCGGTGCGATTGCCATCCCTCTACTCCGTTCGCCGCGCGGCGCTCAGAAATTGTTGACCGGATGATGCGGGCTGTAGCGTTCTTCGCGCTCGCGGGTTGTCTGCGCCCGCTCGGCATCGACGACTTCATGGTTAAAGGAGAAGTCGATCTCCTCCGCACCGATCGGATAGTCCTTGCGGAGCGGATGCCCATCCCAATCCTCCGGCATCATGATCCGGCTGAGATTGGGATGGCCCCGGAACGCGATCCCGAAGAGATCGAAGACCTCGCGTTCCGGCCAATTCGCATTCGGGAACAAGTCCGCCACCGAGTCGATCTGCGGCTCCTCCTCCGGCACCAGGGCGCGCAGTCGAAGGCGGGCAAGATTCTTCCGGCTCATTAAGTGGTAAACCACCGCGAATCGCGGTTCGCGCCCCAAGTCCAGATAATCGACCGCCGTCAGATCGGAAAGCCGATCGAGCCCGGTCCCTTCGTGCTCGCGGAGCAAGGTCAGGATCGCGCGGATATGCTCGCGCGAGACGACTAGGGTCGTCTCGCCACGGAACGTCTGGACTTCCAGCAACGCTTCGCCGAATGCCGCCGCGACCGCCTCCTGCGCCGCCGTATGTACGGCGGCATGGGCAGGTGACGCTACATACAACTCAGCGAGCGGCGGTGTCGAGTCCGCTGAGGTCGTCGGCCCCGTCTGCGCGGTCATGATCCCCCAACTTCTCTTTCGAAATCTTCGCTTGCAGCTTGATGATCCCGTCGATCAGCGCTTCCGGGCGTGGCGGGCAGCCGGGAATGTAGACATCAACCGGCACGATTTTGTCCACACCGTTGACGATGGCGTAGTTGTTGAAGATACCGCCGCAGGAGGCGCAATCGCCCATCGCGATGACCCACTTCGGGGCGGGCATCTGATCGTATAACTGGCGAACTACCGGAGCCATCTTCTGCGAGACGCGACCCGAGACAATGATCAGATCGGCCTGGCGTGGGGTGGCGCGGAAGACCTCGGAGCCGAAGCGCGAGAGATCGAGGCGCGAACCGGTTGTCGCCATCATCTCGATCGCGCAGCAGGCCAAACCGAAGGTCATCGGCCAGAGCGAATTGGCCCGTCCCCAGTCGGCCAGCCGTCCGAGCAGGACACCGGGAACGCCGGATTTGGCGAGTGCTGCTTCTACTCCCAATTGAGCGCCCCTTTCTTGAAGGCGTAGATATACCCGACAAAGAGCAGACCGATGAATAGCAACATCTCGATCAGCCCATACAGCCCGAGGCGGCGGAAGATGACCGCCCACGGATAGAAGAAGATCGCTTCGATGTCGAAGACGAGGAAGAGCATCGCGAGGAGGGCGAAGCGCACCGGAAGGCGCTGTCGCGCCGTGCTGGTCGGGATGATGCCGCTCTCATAGGTATCTTCGGCCCCGGCCCCCAAGCCACGCGGACCCATGATCGACGATAGCCCGAGGACGATCGCCGCGAGTGCGGACGAGAGAACGATCAGGATTAATACCGGTCCGTAACTCTCCAGCACCGCCGCCCCCATCCCTAGCCCGAGAATCGTAATCGTGCGAAGTATCGCCCCGCATCACCGCGATTGTGAAATTATCAACAATTCCATCCGAGGCGTCAACCGGCATCCTCCGCAACGTCTTGCACCCGCCTGCGGCTCGGCCGGCGAGTGAACCGCCCGATGACGAACTTCAGTGCGGAGCCGAGGATCGCGATACTTGCCAGCGCCGCGATCACGGCGGGACCGAAGCCGCTGACTTGGAAGACGATCTCGAAGATGGCGATCACGCAGATGACATATCCCCACCAAGCGATGATTCTCGTTCGCTCGGACATGACGTTTGGTACCTCCCGCGATGCTATTGCCGCAGTAATTCCGCGCGGACCAGCCAATCTATACAGTATCACGCCAATGCACGAAGCGGTATCAACGATGATCCGTAAGGTTGATAAACGGAAGGACTGTATTGACATGGCACTACGATGATGTAAGATGTAACAACTTCGGTCGTATTCTAAGCTTCCGCTTGGTGAGCCGTTTGGTGAACCATTGATGATCGGTGGGGGAAGAAAATGCCAGTCGTCTGTAAATTGCGCGTGCTGTTGGCGCGGCTCAATCTTCAGTGCGCCGAGCGGGGAGAGCCGCCCGTCAGCCTGCGGCGGCTAGCGTTGGAGAGCGGCGTGTCGCTCAGCGTCATCGTAGCGCTCCATACCGGACGCAGCCAGCGCGTCGATTTCGCGACGCTGGATCGCTTGTTGGTCTATTTCAGTAGGGCGCTCGATGTTCGCGTGAATGATCTGCTGGCTTGGGAGCCCGCGGCGTAACCTTCATACCCCAGGCGTAGGGCTACGGAGAGCCGGAGGGAGTCGTCGTGACCATTCGCGGAATCTTGCCCCTTGACCACCCGCTGGTCAAGGAGCAAGCCAAGAAAGTCCATCGCTTCGATCGTTCGCTCCAAGCGCTCGTCGCCGACCTGTTCGAGACGATGCACGCAGCGGATGGCGCTGGCCTCGCCGCGCCCCAGATCGGCCTGTCGATTCGGGTCTTTGTCGCGAGCTACAATGGCCAGGACGTGGCGCTGTTTAATCCCGAGATCACCAAGGCTGGCGGCATGGCGCTCGGGGCCGAGGGATGTCTCAGCCTACCGGGCTTCGTCGGTGAGCATCTCCCGCGTGCCGCGATGATCCAGGTGCGCGGCAAAGACCAGCATGGTCGCCCCGTGAAGCTTCAGGCCGAAGGATATTTCGCGCGGGTCTTGCAGCACGAGATCGATCACCTCGATGGCATCCTCTTCACCGATCGCTTGCGGCATCCCGACGATCTCCGCCCGCTAACGCCCGAAGAGCTCGCGGCGGCGACGGTCAACAGGGTAGGCGACTAGTGCGACATATCCCTAGTCGACTTAGAGTGGCTCAGGACGAACTCCCCCCTCAGTCAGTGCGAATTATCTCCAACACATCTCGCAACATCGCCGCTGCTGCCTCTGTTGGGCCTTGGTTGGCGCTCGTGACCGTGAGGCGACCATAGATGTCGGTGTAGTACACGATGCCCATTTCGTCTACACCGAGGTGAGCGAGGGGATGTGTGGCGGGCAGGGGTGTGGGTCGAACGGTGAGGGCGTAGTGCCCATCAAGCTGGCGTTCGGCAACGGCGAGTAGCGCGATACGAGCACCCGCCGCGCGTGTCACCCGTAAACTCTCGCCATCAATCCCGGTGATCCCGGTGACGGCAACATCTGCCAACGTCGTCGGTTGGCGTAGCACGGCGTTGGCGAAGATCACCAGCTTACTGGCCGCATCCCAACCCTCGACATCGAGCGCCGGATCGGGCTCAACAATGCCGATCCGCCGGGCTTCGGCCAGCGCCGAGTCGTAGCTTTGCCCCGCACCCATCAACCCGAGGATCACCTGGGTCGTGCCGTTGAAGATCGCCTCGACGCGCTCGATCGCGGCACCAGCGAAATCGCGACGTCCGACGTTGACCGTAGGCATCGCGCCACAGACCGCGCCGCTGAAGGCGAGAGTGGAGCGTGTAGCGCGCGCGGCAAGTTCCTGGTAGGCCAGCACCGCGTGCATCCCCTGAGCCAGCGCCATCCGTACGAGATCGAGGCCGGGTTGACCATCGCGTAGATTTGTCGGGGTGGCTTCGATGAGGAAGTCGGCATCGGCGCGTTCGATCATTTCGCTTGCGGTCAGAACTGGTTGTTCGGGTGTGGCGAGGGTATCCACGCGCTCGCCGCGACTTTTCAGCGCATGAAGGGCGGTCGGATCGAAAGATCCGCTGCAACGATTGCCCCCGACGAATCGGCAACCCCGACAATGCGTAGTTCGACGTTAAATTGGTCGCGCAACAGGTCGGCGCGTTGCGCGATGATCGCCAGGAAATTCGCGCCGATATTGCCCAAGCCGGTGAGGATAACGCGATACGTGCGCGGTGTTCCCATCCTTCCCCGTGTTGTCGGCGACATATCCCCCATGGTTTCGGTTACTGGACGGTCGGGTATGATTATACAAGGAGCGTACTCAGACCCGAAAAAGATTTCGCGCAACTATCGGCGCGCACTGATGGAGTAACACAGGCATGGTGCTGGCGCAGGTCTTACCGTTGGCGTTGTTCTTGCTGGCGGCCGAGATGACGATCGGGTGTTTCGCGGTGATGTTGCTGACCGATCTCGAAGGGGAGATCGGCGGGGCTTTCCTCGGTCGCTACGCGCTCACGTTCCTGGCGGGCGGCCTCTTCACGGCCTGGCTGCGGGGACAATACCCGGCCCCCGATGTGCTGCGCGAGATGGGGGTACGGATCGAATGGTTGGCGGGCGAAGATCGGGCATTCACGTTCTTCCTGATCTTCCTGGGGTTCTATAATCCGGCTACCTGGTTCGGCCTGCGTTTACTCCGCAAGGGACTCGGTATCCTCGCCGTCGTGGCCGGGGTGACCACGCTCGTGTATAGCGGCCTCGCCTATGGTCAGGCACCGTGGGTCGGGATCGGCACGATCCTCAATCTGCTGCTCGCCGGTTTGGTTCTCGGTGGGGCGACAACCGGCCTGGCGGTCGGGCATTCCTATCTCTCCGCGCCGCAGCTTTCGCCGCGCCCGTTGCGGCACATCACCATCCTGCTGATCTTCGCGCTCCTGGTGCAGCTGCTCGCCATGCCCGTCTACCTGGGGTTGATCGGTGCCCCGGCGGCGGCGACCAAGGGGCAGGAACTTTTGGGTACCTACGGCTTAATTTTGGGAGTACGGATCGCGATCGGCCTGATCTTCCCGCTCGTGCTGGCGATCCTCGCCTGGCACACCACCCGGATGAAAGCGATGCGCTCGGCGACCGGGTTGCTCTACATCGGTTCGGGCGTTGTCCTCACCGGGGAAATCGTGGCGAAAGTCCTCTTCTTCATCACCGGCTTACCGGTGTAGAAATAGCCCTACCGGCAAGCCTGGCAAACGGAAAGCGCCCCCGCGGCAATTGCCGCGGGGGCGCTTTGTTTCGGCTCCTCGGAGAGGGCTCGAACCTCTAACCTTGCGGTTAACAGCCGCCTGCTCCACCATTGAGCTACCGAGGATCACGGTGCTCTCGCACTCAACGACGGGGATTGTAGCACGCGATTCGAGCGCGTGCAATCCATTTGCGCCGAGGCGATTTTCTCCTGCCCGTATGCCGACCGTGCTACAATGCGCTGGAGATAGCAGCGCCCTGCGCTGGCCTCGTCGCGCTGCTATCGCGCTGTAGGGGAGGGGTATCAGGTGCAGATCATTCGCTATCACGATGACGGCGTGGCACGACTCGGATTACTCGAAGGCGAGGTTGTGCGTGCCGCCGGTGGCGAACTTTTCGGGCAACTCCTGCCACAGGAACAGGTGGGGCTGGTCAGCGAACTGCAATTGTTGCCTCCGGTGGCCCCGAGTAAGATCATCGCGGTCGGGTTGAACTACGCCGATCACGTTGTCGAGTCAACCGGTCGCGCGATGCCGGAGGCACCGATCATCTTCATGAAGCCGCCATCCAGTCTGATCGGCAGCGGCGGCAACATCGTCGTACCGACGGGGGCGAATCCGGTCCATCACGAAGCTGAACTGGCGGTCGTGATCGGGCGTCGCGCGCGCCGTGTGTGCCGCACGGCGGCGTACGACTATATCCTCGGGTTGACCTGCGCGAACGATGTGAGCGCGAGGAACTTCCAGGAGCAGGACGGGCAATGGGTACGGGCGAAGGGGTTCGATACCTTCTGCCCGCTCGGCCCGTGTATCACCACTGACGTACGCGCCGAGAATTTGGCGATCACGGGACGGGTCAACGGTGAGGTGCGTCAAGCCGCGAATACCCGCGATCTCATCTTCGATGTCCCGTCGCTGATCGCGTTCATCTCCGGCGTGATGACCCTGCTCCCGGGCGATGTGATCATCACCGGCACGCCCGCCGGGGTTGGGCCGCTCGTCGCCGGTGATACGGTTGATGTCACGATCGAGGGGATCGGCACCCTGACCAATGGCGTGGTTGCCGAGTAGGGCTACCGTTGTACCGCCGTGTGCCGTTCACACGGCGATTGAGCTAAACGAAATTGGTGACAGTAATGAGTACGACCGGAAGCCCGACCATGCGAACGCTGAAGATCGTCGTCGGCGGCGAAGGGAATGTCGGCAAGACTTCGCTCATTCGCCGTTATGCCAAGGCGAAATTCAGCGAGGCGCGCAATATCACTCTGGGGATCGACATCACCACGCAGGAATACCGGATCGGCGATCAGCCACTGAAGCTGGCGCTGTGGGACATCGAAGGGCAGGCGGGGAATCGACCGAATTTCTACCTCGGCTCGCAAGCCGCCTTATTGGTCTTCGATGTCACCGAGCCACGGTCGCTGGAGGCGCTGACCGCCTGGGTGGAACGGGTGAAGCGTTATGCGCCCGACACGCCGTTCCTGGTCGTTGGCAACAAGATCGACCTGACCCCGGCTGTGCCGGCGGAGTGGGGCGAAACATTCGCCAAGTATGTCGGCGCCGATCGGTTCTTACAGCTCTCGGCGAAGACCGATACGAACGTGACGCCGACCTTCGCCCGCCTGGCCGAGCTGGCCCTGGAGCGCGCGCAGTCGAACAGCGGGACCGATGACCTCGCGAACTCCTGACCCGACACGACCGTTGCGCGTCGTTTTCCTCGGGACGCCGGATTTCGCCGTCCC